>NZ_JHBX01000076.1:0-210678 GCF_001273855.1 Leucobacter japonicus
GGGGTAACTTCGGACCAGTGCAGACGGCGAATGCGCCCGCTGCACCCACCCAAAGTTACCCCGATCGCGAAAATGAGCGGAGTGGCGGAGTGGCGGAGTGGCGGAGTGGCGGAGTGGCGGAGTGGCGGAGGCGCGGCAAAAAAACCGCGGCGGTGTGGCCGCGCCGGATCAGCCGCCGACCCGCGACCTCGCCTCAGTCGCTGGCGACGCGCTCCTGAATCCAGGTGGTGACGTCGGCGAAGACCTCGTCACGGTTGGTCTCGTTCAAGATCTCGTGCCGTGCCCCGGGGTAGATCTTCACGGTGACGTCGCGCACGCCCTTCGCTCGGTAGGCGTCGGCGAGCAGCCGGATGCCGTCACCACGGCTCAAGGGGTCGTCGGCACCGGCGACGAGCAGAATTGGCACCTCGGGAGCGAGGCCGGCGCCGGGCTTGCCGAAGAGCCGGAGTCCGTCGGCGACTCCGAAGAGCTTCAGAATGTCGGCCTCGAAGGTCAACGGATCTTCGGCGAACGCGGTACCCACGGAAGCGTCGCGGCTCAACCATTCGAAGCCGCTTCCGGCGTCTGCGGCCCACTTCGCGTTGAGGTTGCCGCTCTCCATGTGCCGGAACGTGCGGAAGGCCGACCCCGACAGTACGACCGCATCCCAGGTGCGTGGGTGCTCGTTCATGATGCGCTGCGCCATGAGCGATCCCCAGGAATGCGCGAACAACACGAGCGGCAGGCTGGGGTGGCGTTCGCGCGCGATGTCGGCGAACTGCCGCAGCGCGGCTTCGGTGGCAAGCAGCCCGCCGGGCCCGAGTTTGCCGAGCTTTGCGAGCTCACCACCGTGCTGGCGGCGGCCGGTTTCGCCGTGCCCGCGGTGATCGTCGGCGACGACGGTGAAGCCTGCCGCGGCGAGGTGGCGCGCGAACGGCTCGTAGCGCAGGGCGTAGTCGCCGATCCCGTGCGCGATCTGCACCACCCCGACCGGGTCTGCCGCCGCCCACTCGTAGCAGTGGATCTCGACTCCGTGCGCGTCGACGTAGTCGAATTCGGTGCGCTCGCCCTCGGTGCTCATTGCCCCATTCTGTCGCTTCGCGGGCGGGGGCACCAGGGAGGTCACTCAGGGTGGGCAGCAACCCATCGGTGCGGGATCACCCGATGTCGCCGACGCCCCAGCCGTAGGCGAGTTTGTGCGCCTTCAAGACGAAGAACGATTCGGTGCTCGCCACACCGGGGACCTTCTGCAACGTATTGAACATGAGGTCGGTGTAGTGGTCGATATCGCGGCAGACGACCTCGACCATCACGTCGAAACCGCCGCTCGTGAGCACGACGTAGCTGGTTTCGGAGAGGTCGGCGAGTGCTTCGCACACGGCCGGCGCAGTGCCGGGCTCGCACTTGATGCCGATCAGCGCGAGCCGGTCGAACCCGATGTTGAGCGGATTCGCGATGCCGACGATCTGGAAGAGCCCGCTGTCTTGCAGCCGCTGCACGCGGTATCGCACCGACGACGCGGAGACGCCGAGGTCTTGCGCCAGGATGCTGAACGGGGTGCGGCCGTCGATCTGCAGTGCGGCGATGAGCTTGCGATCCAACTCGTCGAGATCGAGGTGTGCGGCGGGCGGTTCGCGATCCGTCATGAATCCTCCTCGGCGGTACAGCGGTGTACCTATTCTAGGGACGTGGCGTTCGGGGCCAGGCGTTGTCCCGACCCCGAACGCCACATCGGCGGTTAGTCGCCGATGTGGATGACCGAGGTGCGCAGATCGGTCATGTCGTGCAGGGTGTACATGCCGCCGATGCGGCCCCAGCCCGTGCCCTTGCCGCCGGCGCCGCCGAACGGCATGTTGATGTCCCACCAGCCGTTCGATTCGTTCAGCAGCACCTGCCCGGTCTCCAGCTCTTCCAGGAAGCGGTAGCCGCGCGAGATGTCTCGCGTGAACACGGCCGACTGCAGGCCGAGCGAGTCCGCGTTCGCGATGCGGAGGGCATCATCGTCATCTTTCGCGGTGAGGATCGGCAGCACCGGCCCGAATGACTCCTCGCGCGAGAGCAGCGACTCCTCGGCGACGCCATCGACGATGGTGAAGTCGTAGTAGAGGTCGGTGGCGAACCCCGAGGCGCGACCGCCGCCGAGCAGCACGTCGAAGCCGAGTGCGCGCGCCTCATCGAGGTGGCGATCCATCTTCTGCGCGACGAGCTCATTGTTGAGCGCACCCAGGTTGGTGTGCTCGTCGAACGGGTCGCCGATCTTGACGTTCGTGCGCGCATACGCGAGCGCGGCCTCGACGAAAGCGTCGTGCGCGCCCTGGTGCACGATGACGCGCTCAGTGGCGCAGCACACCTGGCCTGCGCAGTAGAACGCCGAGTCGACCGCGGCCTTCGCCGCGCGCTCGATGTTGGCATCGTCGAGCACGATGACCGGGCCGTTGCCCGAGCACTCCATCACGGAACGCTTGAGGCCGGCGGTCGCCTGGATCTTCGCACCGGTCGCCGATGAGCCGATGAACCCGATCGCGTGAATGCCGGGGTGGGCGACGAGCTTCGACCCGAAGTTTCCCTCGCCCGGGAGGATGTTGACGAGGCCGTCGGGGAGGCCCGCCTCGACGAGGTACTCCATCGCCTTCAGTACGGTGAGCGAGGTGTGCGTCGGTGGCTTCACGACGAGGGCGTTGCCGGTTGCGAGGCCCGGGGCCGCGAACTCGGTGAACATGAGCAGCGGGAAGTTCCACGGGGTGATGATCGCCCAGGTGCCGACCGCTTGACGCCACGTGTGCATGCGCTTCTGCGGGTCTGAGGAGGGGAGGGTTTCCCCGTAGAGACGCAGCGCATCTTCGGCGTGGAGGTGGAAGAGTTGTGCGGCCTCGGTGACGTCGGCGCGCGACTCGGTGAGCGGCTTGCCCTGCTCAAGGGTCTGCAGCAGCGCGAGCTCTTCGATGTGCTGCGCAAGCGTGTCGCCGATGCGGTGGCAGATCTCGGCGCGCTTGAAGACTCCGAGCTTGCGCCAGTCGCGCTGTGCGCGGTTCGCCGCGGCAACGGCGCGATCCAGGTCGCTCTCGGTCGGAACCGGAAGCGCCGCGATGGTTTCGCCCGTGGCGGGGCTGACGATTTCGAATCGTTCGCTGCCGGAGCCGTCGGTGTATGCGCCGTCGATGAAGAGTTGGGCGTTGGGCTGGGGAATCTCATGGGACATGTGGGGATCTCCTGTCGTCGTTGACGCCATCTGCTGGGTGATGTCAGCATATCCCCGCTTTGCTGATCAAACAAGAGAAACGTGATTTAGTCGTTGATTCCGCAATCTCGGCGCGAGTATATTCGTTGAATCAACTAAAACTTGGCGCCGCAATGCTTGAGTGGCGGCGCCTGATGTGTCAAGGGAGACCGCGCAAGATGCAACGACCGACCACCTTCGAAACGGCAGAGGCGCGCGCGGATTTTTCGCGAGCGAAGCGTCTGCTCGCCCACGCTCGGCGCACGTCGTTCTGGCTCGACGACCTCGGTGAGACTGAGGCGCATCCGCCACTCGCGGGCGATACGACGACAGATCTGCTCGTGGTCGGCGGAGGGTACAACGGCCTCTGGGCTGCGCTGCGCTCGAAAGAGCGCTATCCCGATCGGGAGGTCGTGCTGATCGAAGCCAAACGCTTGGGCTGGGCCGCTTCCGGCAGAAACGGCGGCTTTTGCGAGCCCAGCCTGACGCATGGGAGGGCGAACGCCGCGATTCATGTGCCGGGGGAGGAGGCGATCCTCGCCGAGCTCGGGGAGAAGAATCTCGCGGATCTCCTCGCCACCCTTGAGCGCTACGGGATCGAGTGCGATGTGCGGCCTCACGGAGTCATCAAGTTGGCGACCGAGCCGCATCAGGTGCCCGCGCTTGAAGCGCTCGCCGCTTCCGACTCCTCGGTGCGCGTGCTGCGCGGGCCCGAGTTGCAAGCGCAGGTGCGCACCGCGGCGGCCGAAGTCGGCGGGTGGGCGACGGAAGAGGGGGTGGTGCTGAACCCGGCGCGCCTCGTGCGCGGGCTTGCGGAGGCGTGCCGATCGTTGGGGGTGCGCTTCTACGAAGATACTCCGGCGACGGGGCTGCGCAGCCTGGGCCGCGACGCAGGGGTCGAGGTCACGACGCCGCGCGCGTCGATTCGAGCGCGCCACGTCGCGCTCGCGACGAACGGCTTCCCGTCGTTGCTGCGCAGTACGCGGCTGCACACCGTGCCCGTCTACGACTACGCCGTCGTGACCGATCCGTTGACCGCAGAACAGCGGGCAAGCCTCGGGTGGGATCTGGAGCAGGGCGTTACTGACATGAACAATCGCTTCCACTACATGCGCCTGCTGACCGATGCCGATGGGCGCGAGCGCCTGCTGCTCGGCGGATACGATGCGCTCTACCACTTCGGGCGGCGCGTGCGACCCGAGTACGACGTGAGCGAGTCGACGTTCGAGCGGCTCACCGTGCACCTGGAAACCCTGTTTCCGCAGCTCATGGGAGTGCAGTACTCCCACGCGTGGGGCGGCATGATCGACACGTGCAGTCGGTTCTTCGCGTTCTTCACCCGCGCGCACCACGGCCAGGTCGTTGCCGCGGCGGGCTTCACCGGTCTCGGCGTGGCCGCGACACGATTTGCCGCCGACGTCATGCTCGACCTGCTGCACGGGGAATCGACCGAACGCACGCGCACGAGTCTGGTGCGCAAACGCCCCATGCCGTTCCCGCCCGAGCCCTTCGCCTGGCCCGCGATCCGGTTCACCTCCGCGATGATGGCCCGCTCCGACCGTCGCGGAGGCAAAAGCGGCGCATGGCTGTGGTTGCTCGAGAAGCTCAAGCTGGGGTTCGACTCCTGAGTGGGGAGGTGCGCGCGGGGGCGGGTGGCCCCATACGCGCAGTGGGCGGGCCGTCGGAAAATGCTTCCGGCGGCCCGCCCACTGCGTGTGGCGGCGAGACGCGTTATCCTCGCGTCACCGCGGGTTCTCCCACCGTGACAGCACCTGCGGGTGCGCGGCGCACGTCCTTTGCAAATAGTGCGATCACGAAGTTCAATACGAGCGTCGCGACCACCATGGCGATGAACCCGACGGTGTAATCACCGGTCGCGTCTTTCACGACGCCGATGAAGTACGGGTAGACGAACCCGCCGACGATGAACCCGATGCCGAGCACGAAGCCGTTCACTGCCCCGGCCATGCGAGTCGGCACGGACTCGGCGGCCAACGCGAGCGCCAAGGGCATGCCGGTGTACACGCCGAGGCCGACCAGCGGCAGGCAGAGCGCGACCAGCACGTAGTTGCCGCTCGACAGGCCGAGCGTGAGCACGCCCATGAACACGGTCATGGCGATGCCGGCGATCACGATCAGTCCTTTTCGTCGCCCGAGGCGATCCGAAACGAGTCCGAAGCCGATCGACGTGATCATGCCGATCACGACGTACAGCGACGAGAAGAGGCCGGCGAGTGTCGCGTCCCACCCGGCGCCCTCGATCAGGATCGTGGGCATCCACACGGCAACGACGGCGAAGATGCCCCATTCTCCGATGAAGAACGCCGCGGCAACGAGCACGTTGCGGCTGAACAACCAGCTCGCCAGCGAACGCCCGGAATCCGGTTCTGTGGTGTCTGCTACCGCCGCGGGTTCCGGCTTCGGTGCATCTTTCAAGAAGAGCGCGGCGATGATGAAGATGGCGACGAGGAATGCGCCGCCGACGGCAGAACCGGTGCGCCAGCCGAGTGCGACCAGCACGATCGCGAAGGCGTAGAGCGCGAATGCGCTGCCGATGCCGTCTGAGGTGAACATCACGCCGAGAGCGATACCGCTCTTGCGTTCGCGCTCGAACCAGTTCACGGCCATCGTGTACGGGCCGACGAAGAGCAACCCGACGCCGATGCCGCTCACTGCGCGCCCCAGCATGAGGAGCGTGTAGTCGGGCGCCCACGAGAAGAGCAGCTGCCCGATGAGCGATGCGACGATGCCCACAAGAATGATGCGCTTGATGCCCCAGCGATCCCCGATGACGCCGGCGAACGGCAGGATGAGGCCGCCGACGAGTGCGGTGATCGACCCGAGGAGCCCCGCCTGGGTCGCACTCAGGGAGAACTCTTCAGAAATGTCGAGGAGCGCGACGCTCCAGCCGATGTATGGGATGAAGCAGGCGATGAGCACGAGATACGAGAGCCCGAGCATCACCCACTTGGTAGACGAGGTGTTCGCATTCATGGAATGAACTTTCTTCTCGGCGTTGAGAGGTGAGAAAGTGCAGCCGGAGAGGCTTCACTCAACAACGAAATCGCATATTGATTTGTTGTATGAGCAGAAAGATACTCCAATAGTTGCGAATCTGCGAGAAATAGCCCCATAATTGTGCTCGCTGCGTGCAGGGGTGTCGATTCGAATCGGTGCGGTGATCCCATGGACGCAGTGAGCGCCGAACCCCGGGAGGGGCTCGGCGCTCAGTGGAATTGTCGGTCGTCGGTGACGCGCGTCGCGATTACCCTTCCGCGACGGCCGCCTGCCCGTCGACGACGGTCAGCACCGCGGCAGCGCCAAGCAGCAGTTCGGGCGCTTCGACGAGCGGGTTCACAGCCCAGACGACGAAGTTCGCGCGGTAGCCGGCGGCGATGCGGCCGAGCTCGTGGTCGCGGCCGGTGGCGTAAGCGGTGCCCACGGTGAAGGCCTCGAGAGCCTGCGGGGGTGTGAACACGCGCTCCGGTTGGTAGGGGGCGCGGTCGCGTTCGAGCACCGACTTCGCGGTGAGCGCGATGAACAGGTTGTCGGCCGCCTCGTGCGGCGCGGTCGGGGCGTCGGTGCCGAGGGCGAGGTGCACGCCGGCCTCACGGAACTTGTGCCACGGGAAGCCGGTGACGGCGCGCTCGTCGCCGAGCACGGCCTGCCAGTTGTCGAGCACCGCGGGGTCGCAGTGCACCGGCTGCATCGATGCGGTCACGCCGAGGTCGGCCATGCGCGCGATCGTTTCGTCGGCGACGTATTCGAGGTGCTCGACGCGGGGGCGGCGGTTCGGGTTCTCGCCGTTGACGCGCACGGTCTCAGCGATCATGTCGAGTGCGATGGTGCTCGCCTCGTCTCCGATGGCGTGCAGCGCGAACTGCAGCCCGGCGGCGTCGGCGGCGACCGCGACGGGCAGCGCGAACTCGCGCTCCCAGATCGGCCCGGGCAGCTCGCCGTTGGCGTAGGGCGCGCGCATGGCGGCGGTGCAGGCGTCGATGACGCCGTCGAGGATGAACTTGACGCCCGCGATGCGCAGCCACGTGTCGCCGTAGGTGGCGGCGATCTCGTCGCGAATGCGCGCGACCTCCGCGATCTCGGCGAGGTCGGTCTCGAGGTCGCCCGATGCGGTGAGCAGCCAGTGCGCGTTCACGGGGAACGGCAGGCGCCCGTCGCGGTCGAGGATGCGGCGGTAGGTGGCCAGGTCGGCGTGCCCGAACGACATCTCGGTCGCGCCGGTGACGCCGGTCTCGAGGTACGCGGCGAACGCGTTCGCGAGGAAGCGGTCGCGGTCGGCATCGGTCGAAACCGACTCGAGGTAGGCCCACGCGTACTTCACGGCGGCGGTCTCGAGCAGGAACCCGGTCGCCTCGCCCGAGGCATCGCGCACGATCTCGCCGCCGATGGGGTCGGGGGTCTCGCGCGTGATGCCCATGGCGGCGAGAGCGGCGGTGTTCACCCACACCGAGTGCAGGTCGTTCGCGTCGAGCACGACGGGCACGTCGGCGATCACCGCGTCGAGGGCGGCCGCGGTGGGGCGCTCGCCGTCGGCGAAGATGTCGAAGCGCCAGCTGACGCCGGTGATGATGGAGGCGTCGGGCTGGGCTGCGCGTGCGGCGGCGAGGCGGCGCTGCACCTCGGCGACCGAGTCGGCGTCGCGCAGTTGCACCTTGCCGAGCGCTTCGCCGAGCATGAGCATGTGAGCGTGCCCCTCAGTGATGCCGGGGGTGACGAAGGATCCGGCGAGGTCGATCTCAGCCGCACCCGCACCGGCGGCCTCGCGCACCTCGGCGAGACTGCCGACCGCGAGCACCCGGTCGCCTTGCACGGCGAAGGCCTCTTGGGTGTCGGCGTCGGCGGGGCCGGTGAAGACGACGGCGTTGGTGTAGACGGTGGTGGCCGACATGGGGCTCGCTTTCGATCGGGGTGCTGCGGGGTGGTGCTGTGGTGGTGCGGTGGTGCGCGCGGTTCAGGCGTTCGCTGCCTCGCGGGCGGCGGATCGTGCCAGCGCTCGTTCGGCACCCGTCGAGACGCGCGCGACGAGCACGACGGGAACGATCACCGCGAAGCTGACGATACCGGTGATGAGCGTGAATCCGCCGATGCCGAACCAGGCGATGAACAGACCGCCGATGAGCGGCGCGAAGCTGGAGCCGACGAGGTAGGCGCCGAGCAGCGGCCCAGACCACCGCCCGCGCGCGTCGAGGCCAGCGGCGGTGGCGATGAAGAGCGCGAACGCGAATGCGTAGATCGAGCTGACGGCGATGATGAGCACGGCGTAGGTAGTCGGGTCGGCAGTGAGCCCGGTCCAGACCTTCAGGGCGCCGCCGATCACGAGGGCGATCGCGAGTGGCCAGGCGCGGCCGAAGCGGTCGCCGATGATTGCGGCGATCACCATGCCGACGATGCCGCCGCCGGCGGCGAGGCTGAGGGTGAATCCGAGCGACTGCTCGCCGATGCCGAGGGCGTCGCCCATGACGGGCGCCATGGTCCAGATCGCATCCTCGCTTGTGCCCCAGAGCGGGAAGAGGAAGAGGATCGCGATGCCCGCGATGGTGATGCGGCGCGGCTCGGCGATCTGCAGCGATGAGGTGACATCGACGGGTGCGGCGTGCTCGGGCGCGTTCGGCAGCCAAGAGGTCAGGGCGAGCCCAACGAGCGAGATACCCGCGAGGGTGCCGAACACGCTGCCCTGGGTGATCCCGATCAGCGGAATGATGGCGAGAATCACGGTGATGAGGGCGCGGTTGACGAGCCCGCTTGTCGCCGAGACGCGGTTCGGGTTGCGGAGGGCCGCGATGGCGGCGCCCGACGTCGAGATCGCTGCCCCGACGCCCGCGCCGCCGACGATGAGCCCGGCGATGGCGACGGCGGGGGTCGTGACGAAGGTGGCGAGGCCAAATGCGAGTACCGCGACGACGAGGCCGGCCACGGCGAGCGGGCGGCGCAGGCGCCCGGAGGCGATGCGACCGGTGCCGAGCCCGACGACGGCCGAGGCGAGCAGCGCCCAGGTGAGGATGTTGCCGGCGGCGACGGCGTCGAAGCCGAGCGTCATGAGGGCCGTGATGATGAACGGGGCGAGATTCGCCATCATCAGGCTCGCGAGCGCGATGAGGAAGGTGGCGCTCCCGTTGCGGAGGGTCAGCGGGTGGCGGGGATCGGTGTCGGCCTGTCGGGGCGGCATCGTCTGTGATGACAAGGGAACTCGATTCTTCGGCTGCGTCGCCGGGCTCATTAACCGAATCAGTTTCGGTTTTGCTGCGACCATGCTCCTCGCTGTGGGAGGATCTGTCAAGACGGCGGCGATCCTGCCCCCACAGCGACACCCGAAACCCCCGAACCGCGAACCCAGGAGACACCCCGTGGCCCGACCGAAAACCGCGCGCCTCAGCCGCGAGATCATCGGTCGCGCTGCCATCGAGCTGGCGGAGTCGGGCAAAGAGCTGCAGGTCGTGCCGCTCGCGAAGAAGCTCGGCGTCAGTGTCTCGTCGCTCTACCACCACGTCAACGGGCGCGACGGCGTCATCCGCGCAATGCGCGAGGTGCTGGTGCCCCGGTACCTGCTCGATGTGCCCGAGGGGGCGACCTGGGAGCAGCGCATCCGCCTCGAGGTCGAGCGCACCTGGCGCATGTACGCCGACCACCCGCGCGTGCTGCAGTACATGGTGACGTCGGTGATCGATGAACCCGATGTGATGCGCTTCTACAATGCGCTCGCCGAAGCCCTCACCGAGGCGGGCCTGCCGTCGGGCGAGATCCTCTCCACGATCGAGGTCATCGACGCCTTCACCTTCGGTGCGGCCCTCGATACGCTCTCGCCCGACACCATTCTCGACCCGGCGAGCGCGGGCGAGGTGCTGGGCGCATTGATGGCGGATCACCCCACCGGTGCCGCACGAAACCGCCGACTGTTTGACCTCGGTCTCGAATTGTTACTCTCGGGCATCACGGCCCGTGTCGCATCCCAGCGGAGCTCGCTTACACTGTCCGAGTGACGCGCCCCTCCGGTCGCCGCCCCGCACCGCGCGGCCGGCTCGTGTCCCCGCTCCTCGCGGGGATGGCGTTGGTCGCGCTCGCCGCAGCCGTGCCCGTCGCGGTGATCGCTCCCGGGCCCGCGGTTTCCGCAGAGGCCGACCCGCTCGCCACCCAGGAGGCCCAGCCCGTGAGCATCACTGATCTGACCGTTGCCGGCCCGGCTCGCGGCGCGATTCTCGATTCGCCGAACCGGTTGGGGCTGCCCGCCGTTCCCGTGCGCGCGTACGAGCCGGAAGGTGCCGCATGGGCGACCCTCGTGTGGGCCCACGGCGGATCATTCGTGCACGGCACCCTTGACGGCCCGGAATCCGACTGGGTATCGCGTCGCTTCGCCGAAGCCGGGGTGCGCGTGTACGCCGTGGGCTACGGAGTCGCCTCCGACTCGGTGAAAGCTCCGGCACCGGCGAACGACGTGGCCGCGGTGCTGGCCTGGGTCGCGGCGCGCACCGACGGACCCATCGCGGTCGGCGGGGCGAGCGCCGGCGGGCAGCTCGCGGTGCAGGCTGCGCTGCAGCAGGCGGATCGCGCGGACGCCGACCCACTCGGCGTGGTGCGCCGGGCCGACGCCGTGCTGCTCGAGTACCCGACCCTGCATCGCGTGCAGCAGCACGACGCGACGATCGCGGCGGCCACGGCCGGCGTCATCGAGCGGCGCCGGTTCTCGGCCGAGCGGATCGCCGAGATGTACGACTACTATCTTGGCGGTGCGGCAGAACCCGCGGACGGCTCAGCGAACGCGAACGTGGTCGGCGAGCTGCCCGCCGCGCGCCTCGCAGCGCTGCCCGCCACCGTCATCGTGAACGCCGACCTCGACGACCTGCGCGCGTCGGGCGAGCAGTTCGCGGCGCAGCTGCGTGAGGCCGGGGTGCCGGTCGCCGAGTCGCTGCAGCCCGGTACCGATCACGGCTACCTCAGCCGGCCGCAGGAGTCGCCTGAGACCGACGCCGCCGCGCGCGAGACCATCGAGCGATTCGTCGCGGAGCTGCGGGAGATCGTCGCCGCGCGCTGACGCTCGGCGGTCCTTCCCCGGCCCCGATTCGTCCTCGCGCACCGATTCGACGAAAGGCAGACAGTTTCTCGTCGAAACTGATATCAGTTCGTCGAATCGGTGTGCCAGGGCAAGGGGTGAGGCCCGCGCTCGAGCGCCTCAGATCTGGTACTCGAGCTCGTGGTACTTGCCGCGGTAGAACAGCAGCGGCGCGCGATCGGGGTCGGTCGAGATGCCCGAGACGGCAACCAAGAAGATGAGGTGGTCGCCCGCCTCGATCTCGCGCTCGATCTCGCCCGCGACCCAGCCGGTGCCGCCCGCGAGGGTCGGTGCGCCGTTGCTCTCGGAGGGGTACCAGTCGACACCGGCCCACTTGTCGGTGCCGGATCGGGCGAACTGCCCGCTGAGGTGCTGCTGCTCGGCGCTCAAGAAGTTGACGACGACCTGCCCGTCCTCGCGCACAGCGGCGAGGCTCTTCGAGGTGCGGGCGACCGAGAATGAGATCAGCGGCGGGTCGATCGACACGCTGTAGAAGGATTGGCACGTGAAACCGACGGGGCCGTCGGGGCCGCGGGTGGTGATGATGGTGATGCCCGAGGCGAAGCCGCCCATGGCGTCGCGGTACTCGCGCTGGTCGAACGCGGCGACGGGGGCCGCGGCCTCGATGGCCGGCTCGACCGCGGTGGCGGTGTCGGGGAGCTCGATGGTGGTGGTGTCGGTGCTCATGCGGAGGCCTCCGTTCGGTCGAGTGCGGGCAGCAGCAGGCGCCCTTCAGATGCGATCCACTCGTCGAGAATCTCGTCGCGGCGGTCGAAGCGCGGGGTGGCGAAGGCGAGGCCTCGGGTGGGCACGCTGGCTCCGAGCTCGACGAGCAGGGGGCGCAGGGTGAATTCGACGGCGAGGGCGTGCTCGTCTGACGCGGTGGTGAAGACAGGAATCGCGGTGACGCCGTCGAGACCGCGCGCCGGATAGCGGTCGAGGAACGCCTTGAGCAGGCCGGTGTAGCTGGCCTTGTAGGTCGGGGTCGCGATGATCGCGTAGGTGGAGGATCGCAGCTGCTCGTTCAGCGAGTCGACCGAGGGCGCTGGCCAGGCGAAGAGCTCGGCGGCGTGGTCGATGAGGTCGACGGTCGGCAGCACCTCGGCGCCGGTGGTCGCTGCGACGCGCTGCGCGAGGTCTTCGGCGATCTGCCGCGTGCGCGACTGCGGCTTCGGGTTGCCGACGATGACGGAGATGGTGGACAAGACGCTCCCTTCGGGAAAGCAGCTGGGTGCGGCGCCGCGGTCGTGCTCATGAGCGCGCTCGGCGTCGCATGGCTTCATCGGCTGCATGCGGGCGGTTGGGTCATGATCCACGGTGTGATGTCGCGGAGTCGCCTCGGGATCTCATCCCGCGGAACTGTGCTCCAGTGTATGGCTGCCATTCGCTGCGGTGAAGATTCGACTGCAACCGGGCGTAACGGTCATGGTTCGTCATCTTTGTTTCACGATCGTGATCGGTTCGCATAAGCTCCACGCATGTCTTCCATAACGATACCCGCAGCGGGTGCCGCCGTTCCGACGGTCGGCATTGCCCTCGACGGCGCCGGGTGGCACCCGGCGGCCTGGCGCGAGCCCAGTGCTCGGCCCGATGCGCTCTTCACCGCCGACTACTGGCAGCAGCTCGTCGACACCGCCGAAGCCGCGGGTGCCGATTACGTCACGTTCGAAGACGCGCTGCGTCTGCAGAGCGCTCCGGTGCTCGGCGGCGCGGCCGATGCGGGCATCGATCCGACCATCGTCGAGGGGCGCCTGGACGCTCTGCTTACCGCCAGCTGGATCGCGCCGCGCACGCGCACCATCGGTCTGATTCCGACGGTCACGACCACGCACACCGAACCGTTCCACGTCGCGACCGCGCTGCAAACACTCGATCACGTCTCTGCCGGCCGCGCGGGCTGGCAGCTCCGGTTCTCGGCCGAGTCGGTTTCGGCCGACGCGTTCGGGCGCCGCTCCGCACCGCAGATCGATGTCGAGCGCGTGCTGGCGGGCGATGCCGACGCGGGCCTGACTGAGCTGCTCGACGATGCGCACGACGCGGCAGAGGTCGCACGCCGACTCTGGGACAGCTGGGAAGACGACGCGATCATTCGCGACCTCGAGTCGGGCCGCTTCTTGGATCGCGATCGCGTGCACCACATCAACTTCGAGAGCGAGCGCTTCTCCGTCGTCGGGCCGTCGATCGTGCCTCGATCGCCGCAGGGTCAGATCGTCGTGACGCTGCTCGCGCACGCCGCGCCGATCTACGGCCTCGCTGCACGCGTCGCCGACGTGGTCTTCATCACGCCCGAGAACGACGCCCCGAACGCTGGTGCGTCGCGCGGCAAGCGCACGGCCGAGATCGTCGCCGAGGTGCGCGCCGCCGAGGCCGAGGCCGACCGTGCTGCGGCGGGTCTGGCACCGCTGCGCGTCATCGCCGACCTGGTCGTCGCGCTCGACACGGCCGACGAGCTCGCCGTCGATCGCATCGCGCGCCTCGACGACGCTGCCGGTACGGCCTTCGCGAGCGATGCACGCATCGAGGCCGGCAGCGCTGCGCACATCGCCGACCGCATCGCCGAGTGGCACGCGGCCGGTATCGACGGGGTGCGTCTGCGCCCGGCCGCCCTCCCGCTCGATCTCGACCTCATCGCCGCCGAGCTGCTGCCGCTGCTGCGCGAGCGCGGTCTCGCAGGGGTTGCCGACGTCGGTTCGCTGCGCGACCGCTTCGGCCTCGGCAGCGCCGTCAACCGTCATACCGCGGCCCGCACCGCATCCGAGCACGCCGAGGAGGCCGCAGCATGAGCAAGCGTCAGGTGCGACTGGTCGCGCACTTCCCGGGTGTCAACAGCACGACGGTCTGGAGCGACCCCGAGTCGGGCAGCCAGATCGACTTCGCGTCGTTCGAGCACTTCGCCCGCACGGCCGAGCGAGGGTTCTTCGACTACGTCTTCTTCGCCGAGGGCCTGCGCCTGCGCGAGCACGGCGGGCAGATCCACGACCTCGACGTCGCGGGTCGCCCGGCGACGCTGGCGATCCTCGCCGCCATCGCGTCGGTGACCGAGCACATCGGGGTCGTCGGCACGCTTTCGGCCACGTTCAACGAGCCCTATGAGCTCGCGCGCCAGCTCGCGACCATCGATCACCTGTCGGGCGGTCGCGTGGGCTGGAACGTCGTGACCTCGCCCGACGCGTTCCACGGCGGCAACTTCCGCCGCGGCGGGTTCCTGCCCTACGACGAGCGCTACACCCGTGCAGAAGAGTTTGTCACGCTGGCGAAGCACCTCTGGGATTCGTGGCAGACGGGCGCCGTGACCGCAGACCAGCAGCTGGGACGCTTCGTCGATCCGGCACTCGTGCAGCGCGTCACCCACGCCGGCCCGCAGTTCGATGTGACCGCCACCAGCACCGTTCCGCGCAGCCCGCAGGGGTACCCGGTCATCGTGCAGGCGGGTGACTCGCCCGCCGGCCGCGACTTCGCCTCCGCGAACGCCGAGGTCATCTTCTCGCGGCACACCGGGTTCGCCGACGGCCAGGCGTTCTACCGCGACGTCAAGGGCCGCCTGCCCGCAGTGGGGCGCACGGAAGAGTCGCTGCTGATCCTGCCCGCCGCCACGTTCGCGCTCGGCGACACCGATGCCGAAGCGCGCGAAGCGTCGCGCGAGATCGGCTTCGCGCAGACCACCCCGCAGACCGCCGTCGCCTGGATCGAGGCGATCTGGGGGCAGGAGCTGCCGGGCCTCGACCCCGATGGGCCGCTGCCGACCGTCGAACCGCAAGAGACGGAGCAGCGTCAGGGGCAGGCCGCGACGAAGATCGATCGTGCGGCCCGCGCGGCCGAGTTGCGGGATCGCGCCCAGCGCGACGGCCTCACCGTGCGCCAGCTGGTCGCCGCCGAGACCGCCTCGCACACGTTCGTCGGCTCGGCCGAGACCATCGCGTCTGAGATCGACCGCTACGTGCAGGGCCGCGCCTCAGACGGGTTCGTGCTCGTGCCGCACCTGACCCCCGGCGGGCTCGACGGCTTCGTCGACCAGGTGGTGCCGCTGCTGCAGGAGCGCGGCGTCTTCCGCGAGCAGTACGAGACCGATGCGGCGTCCGGTGCCCCCGTGACGCTGCGCCGCACGCTCGGCCTGCCGACCCCTCCCGGGCCGGCCGACGCATCGTCGTTGCGCGCGACGACCGAGCGCGAGACCGCCGAGGCCGCCGCATGAGCGCGACCGCTGTGCTGCCCGAGACCGGCCCAGCCGTCACGGAGCCCGAGCTCACGGTGTCGGATCAGGATGCGTTCGAGATCCGCATCGTGCACCCGGATGACGCGCTCGCGCGGCCGCTGCTCGACGACCTCGAGCGCGAGTACGACGCGCGGTACGGCGTCGAGGTGTTCGGCGAGCCCGCCTCGGCCGAGATGAACCGCTACCCGGTCGCCGATTTCACGGCGCCGAACGGCACCTTCCTCCTGCTGTTGCAGGGCGGAGCGCCCGTCTCGGGCGGCGCCTTCATGCGGTACGACGAGCGCACCGCCGAATTCAAGCGCATCTGGACGCGCGCGGACCTGCGCGGCCGCGGGCTCGCGCGTCGCGTGCTCACCGCGCTCGAGCAGGAGGCGGCTCGCCTCGGCTACGACCGGGTGTACCTGACGACCGGCCCGCGTCAGCCGGAAGCCGTGACGCTGTACCTCCGCACGGGGTACACCCCGCTCTTCGACCCGGCGCTCACCGCCGAAGAGATCGGCGTGCACGCGTTCGAAAAAGCTCTGCCGCCCATCGCCTCCCGCGATGGTGCGGAACCCGCAACATCCCCCGCAGATACCGCGAAGGAGGCACGATCGTGACCGCAACACTCGACGCACCCCAGGCCGAGGTGGTGAACCGCACCGCGAAGCCGAAGCAGAAGCTCGACGTCGTGCCGCTGCGCCACTGGTGGCGCTGGGCATTCAGCGCCATCGGCGTCTTCCTGCTCGCCCAGCTCGTCTGGACGTTCTTCTCGAATCCGCAGTGGCGCTGGCACATCTTCGCCGAGTACTTCTTCAACGATGCGGTGCTGCGCGGCCTGTGGCTGACGCTCTGGCTCACCGCAGTCTCGGCGGTCATCGGGTTCATTCTCGGCGGGCTGCTCGCGGTGGCGCGGTTGTCTGGATCCGCGATCCTCAGCTCATTCGCCTGGGGCTTCATCTGGTTCTTCCGTTCCGTGCCCCTCGTGGTGCAGCTGGTCATCTGGTACAACCTCGGCTACCTCTTTCCGACGCTCGGGATCGGCTGGCCGTTCACGTACGACTTCTTCGTGGTCGAGTTCGACACGGTGCGCTTGCTCTCCGGTTCCGTAGCGGCCATCCTGGGCCTGTCGCTGCACCAGGCCGCCTACTCCGCCGAGATCATCCGTGGCGGCCTGCTCTCGGTCGATCAGGGCCAGCTCGAAGCCGCCCGCGCACTCGGCATTCCCCGCGGCCGCCGTTTCTTCCGCATCGTGCTGCCCCAGGCGGCGCGCGCGATTCTGCCGAACGCCTTCAACGAGGTCATCGGGCTGCTCAAGGGCACCTCGGTCGTCTTCATCGTCGCGCTGCCCGAGCTCTTCTACACGGTGCAGGTGATCTACAACCGCAACCAGCAGGTCGTGCCCCTGCTGCTCGTCGCGGCCGTCTGGTACACGATCTTCACGACCGTGCTCAGCATCGCCCAGTTCTACATCGAGCGACGATTCGCCCGCGGCACCGCCCGCGAGCTGCCACCGACGCCGATTCAGAAGCTGCGTCGCCGAATCGCACAGTTCACCGGGCGCGGCACCGCCGTCGCGCCGTCGGCGCCCGTCGCCGCGGCCCCCGGTACCGCCCTGTCCAACCACTCCGGCGCGGCCACCTCCGCGAGCGCCCAGTAAGGAGGCCGTCATGACCATCACCACCGCATCAGCCACGGCGGCCGTCGAGGCACCGACCTCAGACGCCGAAGCGCCCGTCGTCGAACCCGGCAGCGCCGCGACTCCCGAAGCCGCCGCGACCCCCGCCGCTCGGTCGGGCAAGGGGCTCGTCGAGATCACCGGCGTGCACAAGTCGTACGGCGCCCACGAGGTGCTCCACGACATCACCCTGCGCGTCGAGCCCGGTCAGGTCGTCTCGCTGCTCGGTCCGTCGGGCTCGGGCAAGTCGACCCTGCTGCGCGCGATCAACCACCTCGAGACCATCGATGCCGGGTCGATAACCATCGACGGCGAGTACATCGGCTACGAGCAGCGCGGCGGCAAGCTGCACGAGCTGCACGAGAAGCAGGTGCTTGAGCGCCGCACCCGCGTCGGCATGGTGTTCCAGAACTTCAACCTGTTTCCGCACCTCACCGCGATCGAAAACATCATCGAGGCGCCGATCGGACTGAAGCGCGCCAAGCGCGCCGAGGCCATCGCCCAGGCGAAGGTGTTGCTCGAGCGGGTCGGCCTCGCCGACCGGGCCGACCACTACCCCCGCCAGCTCTCGGGCGGCCAGCAGCAGCGCGTCGCGATCGCCCGCGCGCTCGCACTGCAGCCCGACGTGCTGCTGTTCGACGAGCCGACGAGCGCGCTCGACCCCGAGCTCGTGGGCGAGGTACTGCGGGTGATCCGCGACCTCGCGCACGGCGGCACCACCCTGATCATCGTCACGCACGAAATCGGCTTCGCCTCAGAAGTGTCTGACCACGTCGTCTTTCTCGACGGCGGCCGCGTGATCGAAGAGGGCACTCCCGAGCAGGTGCTGCGCGCCCCCGAACAGGCCCGCACCCAGGAGTTCCTCGACTGGGTCATCTGACCCCTCCGTACCACCCCGCAACACCCCCATATTCCCTTTCATGACCCAAAGGACATCACGCATGCCCACCATTTCACGCCGCGTTCGCACCGGCTCCGCGCTCGTCGCGCTCTCCGCACTCGCACTCGCCGGCCTCACCGCTTGCAGCGCCGTCGTCAGCGATGAAGACGCCGCGAAAGCCGACTCGGGCGAGATCACGAAGGGCGAATCGCCCTTCGACCTGACGAGCAAGAACGCCGACGAGCGACTGCACATCGACCCCGTGCCCGAGGCCGTCGAGGCGCTCAAGAAGAGCGGATTCACGCCGATCCAAGACGGCAAGCTCACCGTCGCCCACTCGGCGTACGAGGCCCCGCTCGGCTTCCTCGCCGAGGACGACAACACGACCCTGCTCGGCATCGAGCCCGACATCGCGAACCTCGTCGCCGACGGTCTCGGCCTCGAATACGCCCCCGAGAATGTCGCCTGGGCCGACTGGCCGCTCGGCGTCGAGTCGGGCAAGTACGACGCCGTCGTCTCGAACGTCACGGTGACCGAAGAGCGTAAAGACATCTTCGACTTCGCGACGCACCGCCAGGATGTGCTCGCGTTCTCCGTGAAGGCCGACAGTGACATTACGTCGATCAAGGAAGCCAAAGACGTCTCCGGTCTCAAGGTCGTCGTCGGCAGCGGCACGAACCAGGAGAAGATTCTGCTCGACTGGTTCGCCGAGAACGAGAAGGCCGGCCTGCCCGCGGGCGAACCGATCTACTACGACGACAACGCCGCAGCGCAGCTCGCGCTCGTCTCGGGCCGCGTCGACGCGATCTTCGGGCCGAACCCGACCGCATCGTACGTCGCAGCCGTGAGCGGCGAGTCCAAGGTCGTCGGCACGCTCAACGGCGGCTTCCCCGAGAACGCCGAAATCGGTGTCACCACGGCGAAGGGCAACGGCCTCATCGAGCCCGTGCAGATCGTGCTCAACTCCATCATCGAAGACGGCACCTACGCCAAGGCGCTCGATCGCTGGAACCTCGCCGACGAAGCCGTCGAGGAATCGCGCGTCAACCCGCCCGGCCTGCCCCGTCCGTAGCGGTCACGTGCTGGGGCGCCGATTCGCGCGCCCCAGCACCCCGCCCCGCACCACTCGCACGACCGTGCACGCGCAGCGACGCACGGCCAGGTGATCCCGCATCACCGCACCACAGACTCTGGAGAACACCGTGACCACCCTCACCACCGCCCGAATCGCCCGCCGGGGCGCGACGCTCGTCGGCCTGCTCGCCGCCGCGACCCTCGCGCTCACCGCCTGCTCCGCAGTGGTCACCGAAGACGATGCCGCCGCGAAGTCAACAGGCGAGACCGCGGTGAAAACCGAGGCGCCGTTCGACCTCACGACCGCGAACCTCGACACCCGGCCGCACATCGACGCGGTGCCCGAGGCCGTCGCCGCGCTCAAGGCGAGCGGGTTCGAACCCGTGCAGCCCGGCAAGCTCACCGTCGCCATCAACGGCGCCGGCACCCCGCCGACCACGTTCTTCGCCGAAGACGACGCGCAGACCATTCTGGGCAGCGACGCAGACTTCGCCTCGCTCATCGCCGAGGGTCTCGGCCTCGAGTACACGCCCGAGAACGTGGCCTGGGCCGACTGGCCGCTCGGTATCGAGTCGGGCAAGTACGACCTCGCCCTCACCAACATCGGCGTGACCGAAGAGCGCAAGGAGCTCTTCGACTTCGCCACCTACCGCGACGCCGTCATGGCGTTCACGGTCGCTGATGACTCCGACATCACGTCGATCGACAAGCCCGCCGATGTCTCCGGGCTGAAGGTGATCGTGGGCAGCGGCACCAACCAGGAGGCGTACCTGCTCGATTGGTTCGACCAGAACGAGAAAGCGGGCATCGACCCGGGCGAGCCCGTCTACTACGACGACATCGCCGCCGGGCAGCTTGCGCTCTCGTCGGGTCGCGCCGACGCGAACATCGAGCCGTACGCACTCGCTGCGTTCCAGCAGGCGACGCTCGGCGACACCCGCATCGTCGGCAAGTTCAACAGCGCCTACCCGGTCAACGGCCAGGTCGGGGCGGTCACCGCGAAGGGCAGCGGGCTCATCGAACCCGTGCAGCTCGTCTTCGCGGCACTCATTGCCGACGGCACCTACGACGAGGTGCTCAAACGCTGGGGCCAGCAAGAAGAGGCGGTCGCCGAATCGCTCATCAACCCGCCGGGCCTTCCGAAGCCGTGACGCAGTTCTCGCACGCACCCGCGGCGCCGGTCACCATCGCATGGGTGGGGGCCGGCCCCGGCGCGATCATGCTGCTCGAACGCGTGATCGCGAACCACGCCCGTGACACTCCGGGCGCACCGGTGTCGGTGCACCTCATTGACCCGCACCGACCCGGCGGCGGGCGCATCTGGCGCCGTGAGCAGTCGCCGCTGCTCAAACTCAACTCGATGCTCGAAGACGTCGCCTTCTTCACCGACGCCTCGTGCACCATTGACGGCCCCATCGCCCCCGGCCCGTCGCTCGCCGAGTGGGTGCGGGCCGTGCGCGCGGGCGACATCGCCCGACCCGAGTGGATCGACGCGGCCCTCGAGCACGAGATCGCCGAGATCGGCGACCGCGATTTTCCGACGCGACGCCTCAACAACGCCTACCTGAGCTGGGCGTACGACGAGACGCTGCGGCGAGCCGACCCGGCATTTTCGGTGACCTGGCATCAGGACACGGCGGTGGCGATCGGTGCCGGTACTGGTGCTGATGCTGCTGATGATCCTGCGCAGGATGGCTCTGCCGGGCATGGCTCTGCCGCGCATGGCCCCACCGCGCATCGCCCCGCCGCGCATCGTGTGCACCTTGCTTCGGGGCAGACGATCGACGCCGACCTCGTCGTCTACACCCTCGGGCACAACGGCACCGACCCCTCGGCCGACGCACTGCGTCTTGAAGCCTTCGCCGCACGTCATGGCCTCGACTACGTCGCGCCGGCGTTCACCGCTGAACTCGACCTCGACTTCATCGAGCCCGGCACCGAGGTGATCGTGCGCGGTCTCGGACTCGCCGCCATCGATCTCGCCGTGATGCTCACGGGTGGGCGAGGCGGCGAATTCGCCACGCGGGCCGATGGCTCACTCGCCTACACCCCCAGTGGGCGCGAACCCGTGCTGCACTTCGGATCGCGCCGCGGTGTGCCCTACCGTTCGAAGATCACGAGTCGCATGGTCGGTGATCCCGTTGCGCTGCAGTACCTCGGAGCCGAGTTCCATGCGCAGCTCGCCGAGCGCACCGAACCGCTCGACTTCGAGCGCGACGCGTGGCCGTTGATCGCTGCCGAACTCGTCACCGGCTACTACCGCGAACTCTTTACCGGGCACCCCGAGCTCGTCGTCGGCACCTGGGATGCGTTCGCTCCCGCGCTTCGGGCAGCGCTCGCGGAAGAACGCGGCTGGGATTCGCCGCGGCTCACCGCCCTCATCGCCGAGCACGTGCCCGACGCAGACCATCGATTCGACCTCGAAGCGTTCGACCGACCGCTCGCGTTCGCGCCTGAGGTTGGGGATGGTGCTGGTGCTGACACTGGTGCTAGTGCTAGTGCTAGTGCTAGTGCTAGTGCTAGTGCTGGTGCTGACACCGGTGCGGGTCTCGAGGCAGATGCTGACGCCGGCGCCGCAGCGGTGCAGCGCCGCGTGATCGAGCACATCGCCACCGATCTGCGGCACCGCACGAGCCAAGATCACAGCGCGACCCAGGCGCTGTTCATGACGTGCCTCTTCGCGTATATTTCGCTCGCCGAGGTGGCGCCCGAGCGCTGGAACGCGCGCAGCCGCACCAGCCTGCTGCCGCGCCGCTGGCACACCTACTTCAGCTACCTTGCGAGCGGCCCGCCCGGGCATCGACTTGAGGAGCTCGTCGCCCTCGCCGAAGCCGGTGTGGTGCGCTTTCTTGGCGGCGATGTTGAGCTCGACGCAGATGACACACGGGGCGTATTCACCGCGCGCGGCAGCGTCGTGCTCGCCGGCGATGGAGATGCCGGGGCCGGGGCTGGCGTCCGTGGTGATGCGGGTGCTCGCGCTGAGGCTGATGCGGCCGCTGCCACTCCGGTGACCGCGAGCGCCACCGTCACGACGCGCACGCTGATCGATGCGTGGCTGCCCGAGGCGCGGGCCTCGCGGAGCGACAACGCGCTGTTGCGCCAACTCGTCGCGACCGGACGTGCGGCGGAGCTTTCGGTGACCGACGCCGAGGGGACCTCGTCGACGGGGCAGATCGGCGTCGCGCCGGGCGGGCGTATCCCGGGGAGCGACACCGAATTCGCGCTCGGTCCGTTCGTCGCCGCACCGAGCGGCGGCGCGTTCACGCGACCGGGCCTCGATTCGCTGCCGTTCCGCATGCACGACCGTGTGGCGCGGGCGATCGTCGACACCCTTGCCGGTGCTCCTGCCGCTGCCACCGCGAGTCGCGACATCGAAGCCGAGCTGCACGACATCGCGGTGGCTTGAGTCTGCTGGGGACCGGGTGCTCCCGGTGTGCTGACGCTCCTGCAGGAGAAATTCGTTCACGCCGGTGAAACCGCACAGGGTGTTCCGCATGAGCGAATTTCTCCGGTGCGACGGAACACGCAGGTGGAACCTGTTGCCGGGCTGCCCGGCGGAACCGGGCTGCCTGGCGGAGCCGGGTGACCGGGCGGCCGGATTGCCGAGTCGCAGGGCGCCCGCGCGGTCGCGCTGATCTACGCGCCGCTGAGAGCGACCCCGGGTCGCAGTTCGCCGGCTTCGATGCGCACGTCGAGACGGTTCTCGGTCGGCGGGAACGGGCAGGTCGCCGCGTCGGAGTAGGCGCACGGCGGGTTCGTCGCGCGATTGAAGTCGATGCGCACGGTGTCGGCGTCGATCACCTGCGCGCCGACGAAGCGCACCGCGGGGTACGTCAGATCGCCCCCGGTCGCATCGGCGAACAACGCGCGCAGATTGCCGGCCTCGGGTGATCCGAAGAGCGTCAGTGCGACGGGTCGCCCGTCGATCTCGAACTCGGCCGACCCCGCGGAATCATAGTGCTGGGTTCGCCCCTCGCCCGCGGCACTGCCGACCTCGACGATGTGCGGCTCGGCGGGGGCGAAGCGGGCGGTGACGGCCCAACGTTCATCTGCTGGGAAGGTGTTCGTGCCGGCGTAGTCGATGCGATCCTGCGCGGCCGGATCGCGCGGCCGCACCACGAGCGCCCCGCTGCGCGCGGCGACCTCGATCTGAATCTCGCCCCACACGACCGTGGTCGACTCGATGCCGGTGAGCGGCCCGATGCGCACTTCGCCAGAGAGCGATTCGCCGTCACGGCTCACACCGTCGGATTCGGTGAGCACCGCGGTGGCGACTCCGTCGACGTCGGCGCTCCAGGTTCCGGGCAAACCAGGCAACACAGTCGGCGTCGCGGTGAGCCAGTGCAGTGCAGTGACGCTCAGCGGGCCGTACGGTGCGACGCGTGCTGCCTCGACCTGCGCGTGCCAGGCGGCGTGCGCGTCGGCGAACGAGGTGCTGCGGATGGGTTCGGTCATGAGGCTCCCTCGAAGCGGTCGGCGCGTGCACTGCGAACCATGCAGTCGATGCGTGGTCACCAGCCCATCACAGGCCGCCGACATTCGGTCGAGTGTGACCGCAGATTGCACTGACTGCGGAGACGTCGAGCGCCCGCCCACTGCACGCACCCGACCCGCGGAGAGTGTTTGAGAGAGTGCCCTCAATAAAATTTCTTCGGCAGTGTGTCACGTTTTGGGCCTCGCAGCACAGGAAGAGGTGACGACAGATGCAGGAGGACGAGATGCACATATCCGAGACGGAGTTCGACGCGCGGCTTTCTGCGCAAGCGCGCCCGACCCCGGAGATCGATCGAGGGCTCGTGCTCGCGCTGATGAACCAAGCAGGAACGCGTGCTCGTGGAAGACGCCGACGCTGGCTGGCGCTGGGCGCCGGCGTTGCACTCGCGGGCTGCGGCCTTGCAATCCCGGCGACGGCGATTGCGACGCACATGTTCCGCGCACAGACCGGCGTGTTCAACGTGGAAGCAGACGGCTCGGCGCCCACTGCGGCGCAGTCGAACGAGCGCGCTGAAGTGTTTGATCCGGGAACGGAGGGCGCGCCCGGCGCCGAGTGGATCGACATGGCCTCGCCCGACCTCGAATCGTACATGCGGTCAGTGGCCCCCACCGAGTTGCCGTTGCCGCCCGGGATGACCTGGGGCGAAGCAATGGACGGCTTCTTGGCCGGCTTCTCGCAGAGCGAGTACCTTGCCTCGAACGATCTGGGCGGCGGCGGGGGCATTCGCGCCGAAAGCGTGGTGATCGACATCATGCTCGAGAACCATGCCCGAAAGCTGTGGCTGACGGAGTGGTTCGACGCGTATGGTGCGCACGATCGAGCGCGCATGCTGGGGGCGGGAGACGCCCTCACCGCGTCTGTGGATTGGCCGGCCGAGGTGGCGAGCTCCGGTGGCGCGTATGCCGAGCAGATGCGCGTGTGGATGCGGGTGATCGGCGCCGGCGACTTCGATGCGGCGCAGGCCTACGCAGAGACGATGGAGTGGTCGGAGCTCTGGGACGGCCAGGAGCGCGGAGACCTCGTCGGTGATCTGTACGCAGGCACGGTCGCTGTGCCCGGTGAAGGCGGTGCCGCATGACCCGCGCATCGCGAGCGGCCGACTCCGCCGCGCGCCTCGACGACGCCAAGCGGGCGCTCGCGGGCATGTTCCCCGAGCTCGTCGGGTACTTCTCTCGCAGACTCGGCAACCTCGAGGACGCCGCAGACGCCGCGTCGATGACCGTCGTCGAACTGCTTGCGCGGCCGCGTCGATTGCCCCTCGAGCTTTCCGCACTTCGTCAGTACGCGTATGGCACGGCCCGCCACGTGCTCGCGCGGGTGCGCAAGGGCAGGCTTCGGGATCTGCATCTCGCCGATCAGATGAAGCTCCAATTGCGCGTGCAGGATCAGTCGATCCACATCCCCGAAGATCGGGGACTCGCAGATGCGCTCGGTCGGCTGAGCTTCGCGGATCAGGAGCTGCTGCTCATGGTCGCGTGGGAGGGATTCGGGATCGCCGAAGCCGGTGCGATTCTCGGGCTTCGGCCCGAGGCGGCCCGCAAGCGCTACTCGCGTATTCGGCTCAGGCTGCGGAGCGAGCTCGGGGCTGCCGAAGAGGTTGGTGGGGTCCGCTCGCCATCGTGATCGCGCCGTGTACTCGCCCGCAGCGGGGGTTACGCGGCCGAGTGCACGGTCATACGGTATCCATCAGGATCGACGAAGGTGAACTGCGTCCCGAACTTGCCGTCGGTGGGGGCCTCGGCGATCTCGACGCCGGCGGTTGCCAGTCGATCGTGCAGGCCGAGGGTGTCGTCGGAATGGAACCACAGTGCGATGCCGACTCCGGGCTGCCCCGACTCGAGGTCGGTGCCGGGCAAGAGGTCGCGCACCGCGAACGTGAGGCCACCGGTCGTGAAGAGCGAGACGACGGGGTTCGGAGCGGGCAGTGCGGTGAGGCCGACGAGGCGTTCGTAGAAGTCGGCGGATGCGGCGCGGTCGCGCACCTGGAGCGAGAGGAAGTCGAGCGCGGGTGCCTGGGTCATGAGGGCTCCTTCGGAATGAAGTTGTATGTGTGTCAATATCCTGACACTGATTTGCAATCTGTGTCAAACTGTTGACATGGATGGAATGGCGCCTGCCGATCAACTCGGCCTGCTGGTGAAAGAAGCTCAGGCCGTGCTCCACCTCCGCATGACCGAAGCTTTGCGACCTCTCGGCCTGAGCGTGCCGCAGTACGCCTGCCTGAACGCGTTGCACGAGCAACCCGGGCTCACGAGTTCGGAGCTGGCGCGTCGGGCGTTCGTCTCGCGGCAGTCGATGAACGTGCTGCTGCAGGGACTTGAGCAACACGGGCTTGTCGAGCGTTCGACCGAGCCCGGACCGCGGCGCGAGCGCGCAGCGATGCCGACGGAGGCGTCGGGGCAGCTGCTGATCCGAGCGCATCGGGTCGTCGGCGAGGTCACGCGGGTGATGACGGGCGGGCTCTCGAGTGATGACGTGATGCAGGCGTTGGCGATCCTGCGCCTTTGCCGCGATGCCCTGCTCGATTCCGGCTCCGAGATCGCATCTGGCACGGTGTCGGGCACCGACTGATCGGCGCGCGAACCGCCCAATGTCGGCGGTTCGGTGCAGAATACCGACATGGCTCTCGATCACCCCGGCACGCTGCGCGGTGCCCTCGTCACCCTTGAACCGCTTGCACTCGATCACCTGGAGGGGCTCGCCGCTGCCTCCGCTGACGGTGAGATGTGGAAGGTCTGGTACACGTCGATTCCGGCGCCTGACGAGATGGAAGCGGAGATTCGGCGACGCCTCGGCCTGCAAGAGGCCGGGTCGATGCTGCCGTTCACCGCTCGGCGCAACGACACCGGTGCCATCATCGGCATGACGACGTTCATGAACATCGACGCGGTCACCCCGCGCGTCGAGATCGGTTCCACGTGGAACGCCTTGAGTGCGCAGGCGACGGGCACGAACCCCGAGTCCAAGCTGATGCTGTTGCAGCACGCGTTCGAGGTCTGGGGCTGCTCAGCGGTCGAGTTCCGCACCGATCACAACAACCATCAGTCGCGCGCAGCGATCGCGCGGCTCGGCGCGAAGCAAGACGGCATTCTTCGCGCGCACCTGCGGCCCCCGGCGGGGTACGTGCGCGACACTGTCGTGTTCTCGATCACGCAGCCCGAGTGGGCCGGTGTGAAGCTCGGGCTCGAGTACCGCATCGCGCGCCACCGCGCGCGCTGAGTCATCGGGGATCGGTGGCCAGGAGCGCGCGGCTGAGGGGGGTCGTCCGCGCGTGACTCAGGGGGCCTCTGGGCCCAGCGCGACAGTGATGAGGCCCCGGATCGCCGCGTCATCCAGGGGTGAGCGACTGAGGGCGCGCAGCAGCAGTGCCCCGACGAGCGCCTCGGCGATCTCGTCGATCGGTGCACCAGGCGTGAGGTTCGGTTCGGTGCCACTCGCGGCATGCAGCCTCGTCGACAGCGCACCCGACCCCGCGATCGCATCGCGCAGCCGGCGCCCCACATCGGCGTTGTCCGTTGCAGCTGCGATGAGCGAACGGGCGAGCCCCTCGCCCTGCGGGCTGAGCAGCACCTCACCAATGGCTTCGAGCCACGTGCTGAGGTCGGCGCGCACATCGCCGGTGTTCGGCAGATCGAGTCGCTCGCGCAAGATCATGCCCTCGAGCAGCGCCTCCGCGATGATCGCGCTCTTTGACCGCCACCAGCGGTAGATGGTCTGCTTGCCCACGCCAGCGCGCGCCGCGATGCCCTCGATGGCGAGATGGTCGTACCCGCGTTCGGCGAGCAGTTCGACGGCCGCCGTCAGGATCGCCTGTCGCGCAGCCTCGCTGCGTACCGGGCCGGAGCGCGTGGAAGCGGTCACGGTGACTCCTTTCAGGGCGGTGCGAGGCGGTTCAGTTCGGCGCCGTGCGCCGGCTCGTGAGATGTTCGAGCGCGTCGTTTCGATTCGCCCAGTAAAGACGAGACGGTCCGTGTTATCTTACCCATGCTGGTCGAAGACGATGGCGACCGGTATCTCGGTCGTCCCGTGAGCTGAGGGAGATTGCATGGCCGAGTTGCTGCACCGCTTGGGAACGTTCGCCGCGCGGCGCGCCTGGACCGTGATCATCGCCTGGGCCGTAATCGTGGGGATCGCGGTCGGTGGTTTCCTCGTCGGATTCAAGGGACTGAGTTCCAGCTTCGACGTGCCCGGCACGGCGTCGGGCAAGGTGCTCGAAGAGCTGGAAGATTCGTTGCCCGACTTCAGCGGTGCGTCAGGAACCGTCGTGTTCCACTCCACTGACGGCAAGTCCTTCACCGACGAGCAGCGCGCAGAGATCACGAAGCTCGCGGCGGGCGCGAAAGATCTGCCCGACGTCGCCGATGTGATCGATCCCTTCGAAGCCCAGCAGCAGCTCGCAGACCAGCAGCAGCAACTTGTCGACGGGCAGCAGCAGCTCGACGACGGTCGCGCGCAGGCCGAGGCCGGCCAGCAACAACTCGAAGCCGCTCGCCAGCAGATCGCCGACGGCCAGGCGCAGCTCGACGCCGCGAACGCGCAGCTCGCCGCGATCGAGATGCCCGACGAAGCACGAGCCCCGCAGCTCGCCGCACTCGAAGCCCAGCAGCAGCAGCTCGATGCCGGCAACGCCGAACTCGACGCGCAGCAGCAGCAGGTCGATGCCGGCGTCGCCGAGCTCGACGCGAACCAGGTGAAGCTCGACCAGGGCGCGAAACTCGCCTCGTTCGCCGAGAACATCCGCCTCGTCTCGAGCGACGACACGACCGCGCTCGTCAACATTTCGTTCACGGAGCCCCGCCTCGATCTCTCCCAGGAGTCGAAGGATGCGGTGATTGAGCACTTCGAGGGCACCGCAATCGACGGCGTCGACGTGGCGCTGTCGACCGACATTTCGCAGGGCGTTCCCGAAATTCTCGGGGTCGGCGAAGCGATCGGCGTGCTGCTCGCGGCGATCGTGCTGATCGTCGTGCTCGGCTCGATCCTCGCCGCCGCATTCCCGATCGTCACCGCGCTCGTCGGCGTCGGCGTCGGGGCGATGGCCACACTGTCGTTCTCGGGGCTCGTGCAGATGGCCTCGGTCACGCCGATCTTGGGCGTCATGCTCGGGCTTGCGGTCGGCATCGACTACTCGCTGTTCATTCTCTATCGTCACCGTCGCCAGCTGCTGCAGGGCGCCGGCGTCGAAGAATCGATCGGGCTCGCGAACGGTACCGCAGGCAACGCGGTCGTCTTCGCCGGCACGACCGTGATCGTGGCGCTGCTCGCGCTGAACATCACCGGCATCCCGTTCCTCGGACTCATGGGCACCGCGGGGGCCGTGAGCGTCGCGGTCGCCGTGCTCATCGCGGTATCGCTGACCCCGGCACTGCTCGGGATCGCCGGCACCCGCGTGCTCAGCCGTCGAGCGCGCGCTCGCGCCGCCGAGGCGGCCGCGCAGGAGCCGGGAACGGCACCCGATCCGATGCGCTCGGTGAAGCCGATGAGCAACGTTCGGGCGATCCTGACCGCCGTCGTCTCGGTCATCGTGCTGCTCGTCATCGCGATCCCCTCGATGTCGATGCGCCTGGGGCTGCCCGACGGTGGCTCCGAAGCCGCCGGATCGACCGCGTACCGCGCCTACACCCTGACGAACGACGCGTTCGGCGAGGGGGCCAATGGGCCGCTGCTCATCACCGCCGACCTGCCCGACGGGCTCGACGACGACGGGGTGCTCGACGCTCAGGTCGACGTCGCCAGCCTGCTCGCGGAGCAGAGCGACGTGGTCGCCGTCGCGCCGGTCGCGGTCTCCGACGACCACCGGTTGGCAGCGTTCCAGGTCGTGCCCGCCGAGGGGCCGAACAGCGAATCGACCGAGGCCCTGGTGCGCGACCTGCGCGCGCTGCCCGCGATCAGCTCCGACGGCGGCGACATCACGCTCGGCGTCGCCGGCCAGGCTGCGATCAACATCGACATCTCCGAGGGCCTGCAGAACGTATTGCCGCAGTACCTCGCCGTCGTGGTCGGGCTCTCGTTCCTCATCATGGTGATGGTGTTCCGGTCGCTGCTCGTGCCGCTGCTCGCCACCGGTGGATTCGTGCTGTCGCTGTTCGCGACCTACGGGGCCGTCACCGCGGTGTTCCAGTGGGGCTGGCTCGGCGGTCTGCTCGGCGTGCACAACCCCGGGCCGATCCTGAGCTTCCTGCCGGTGATCCTCGTCGGCATTCTGTTCGGGCTTGCGATGGATTACCAGCTGTTCCTCGCCACCGGCATGCGCGAGGCGTATGCGCACGGTGCGCCGGCGCGGCTTGCGGTCGCGCAGGGCTTCCGGGCGGGGCGCACCGTGGTGATCGCGGCCGCCATCATCATGGTCGCCGTGTTCGGCGGCTTCATCGCCTCGGAGTCCGTGATGATCAAATCGATGGGTCTCGGGCTCGCGCTCGGCGTGCTGTTCGACGCGTTCATCGTGCGCATGCTGCTCGTGCCGGCGCTCATGCACCTCGTCGGGCGAGGCGCCTGGTGGCTGCCGAAGTGGCTCGACCGCATCATTCCGAACGTCGACGTGGAGGGCGCGGCACTCGAACGCCGCCACCCTGTGCACCACGGGTGAGCGGCGGGGCGGCGGAGCTCCGCCGCTCTGCTGCTCTGCTGCTCTGCTGCTCTGCTGCTCTGCTGCTCTGCTGCTCCGCCGCTCTGCCGCCCGGCTCTTTGAGGTAACTTCGGACCAGTGTTGACGCTCAAATGGCGCTCCACACTGGTCCGAAGTTACCCCGATCGGCGACTTAGCGCTGAGCTGCGGTCGCCACAGCAATCGCGCGGGCGAGCGCGGCGATGAAGTCCGTGGGATCCGCCAGATCTTCGTCGGTGGCCTGCAATACTGTCCAGCCAGCATCGATCATCGCTCGCCGACGGCGCAGGTCGAACTTCACCTGCGTCGCGTTGGAGAAATGGTATTTGCCTTCGTACTCGATTGCGATGCGAAGCTCGGGGTATCCGAGATCGGCGAAGAGCACGCGTTCGCGGGTCGCTACGGGGCAGCTCACGATGGGCTCGGGGAGTGGCGCGCGGAGGATCGCCAGACGCAGATGCGATTCAGGCGGTGAGTCAACGGGAGCCCGCAGCAACGAAACAGCTCGGCGCCGAAGAGGCGAGCCTGTGGTGCGTTGATGGCGTCGGCGAGCTCGCTCGATGTCGTCGAGTGTGCAGAGCGGCGGCGTGCGCCGCTGAGCCGCGTGCGAACGTGCGGAGGCGTCAACGATCGGTGTGCCAGAGATGAGGAAGTCACCTGCGGCAACCAGCTGTTCCAACGTGACGACTGCAGCGAGTTGGCACCAGATGTCGGCCGGTGTCGGCGTGACGATCCCGTCGATTTCTGCCCACTCCACCGATCCGGTACGGACCCGATGGCCCGAAATGATGCGGGTCTGTGGCGCTTTGAGTGGGCTGAAAGAAGACACTTCGACGCGTCCGCCAGGGGCCACTGGCGCGGGCACTCCCCACAGGATGGCGGCAGATCGGTGCGAGATGAAGTGGCCTTGACGCAGCGTTTCTGCCACTGCGATGCAGCGCTGCCGATAATCGAACGGGTCGAATTGCAGTGCAGGATGAATAACATAGCCGCGTGCGATGCGGCGAATGTCGGTGGCACGCAGCCTCTGCGCCGAGACTCCGTGCTCTCGGAGCTCAGAAGTTCGGTACACGCGGGGACTGAGGTGAAGTGGGCGGCGACGAGTCATGCGGTCAGCTTCGGGCCCGCGTGATGCTGCAGTTCGCCAATATGTGCAAACTGTGGAAAGCGCGCAACAGCACGTGGCCATTCGCGCACTGTGAGTACACCATAAGCAGGGGCGCAGGGGCGCATGGGCGCATGGGCGACTGGGCGACTGGGCGACTGGGCGGTCGCGGTCGCACCCACACGATCGGGGTAACTTCGGACCAGTGCTGAGGCTCTCAACCGCCTAAACACTGGTCCGAAGTTACCCCAGACGCATCAGGAGGCGGCGGGCCGCAACACCCTCCAAAAGTGACCCCGCTCCCACAGGGCGGCGGGGAACAGCTGGGCCGCAGCGCCGCGCCAGCCGCACCGCCGCACAACCGCCGCGCACCCCTGCAGGCAGCGCAAACGCGGCCGACCGGCGGGCGTCGTGGGCGCGACATCCGCTGGCCGACCGCGTTCGCAGTCTGGGGGAGTGATCGATGGGCCGCGCGCGGCCCCGTGACCTACAGGCCCGCGCGAGCGCGGGCGGCGAGGCCGGGTTCGACCGGCGCGAGGCGCTGCAGCTGGGTGACGTGCGCCGGTTCGAGCTCTTCGATCGACGAGACGCCGAGCAGCTTCATGGTGCGCTCGATCTCGCTCTTCAGGATCGCGATGGTGCGGTCGACGCCCGCACGCCCACCCGCCATCAGGCCGTAGAGGTAGGCGCGGCCGATGAGCGTGAACTTTGCGCCCTGCGCGATCGACGCGACGATGTCGGCGCCGTTCATGATGCCGGTATCGACCATCACGGTCGCGTCTTGGCCGACCTCGCGCACGACCTGCGGCAGCAGGTGGAAAGGGATCGGTGCGCGGTCGAGCTGGCGCCCGCCGTGGTTCGACAGGATGATGCCGTCGACACCGTGGTCGGTCAGCTTTGCGGCGTCTTCGACGGTCTGCACGCCCTTGACGACGAGCTTGCCCGGCCACATGTCGCGGATGACGCGGAGGTCGTCGAAGCTGATCGTCGGATCCATCGCCGCGTCGAGCAGTTCGCCGACGGTGCCGCCGGTGGTCGACAGCGACGCGAACTCGAGCTTCGGCGTGGTGAGGAAGTCGACCCACCACCAGGGGCGCGGGATCGCGTTGACGATCGTGCCAAGGGTGAGCTGCGGCGGAATCGAGAAGCCGTTGCGCTTGTCACGCAGGCGGGCTCCCGCAACGGGGGTGTCGACGGTGAACTGCAGGGTGTCGAACCCGGCTTCGGCGGCACGCTGCACGAGACCGTATGAGATCTCGCGGTCGCGCATGACGTAGAGCTGGAACCAGTTGCGGCCCTCGGGGTTCGCAGCCTTCACATTCTCGATCGAGGTCGTGCCGAGCGTGGAGAGCGTGAACGGAATGCCTGCGGCCCCTGCGGCGCCGGCGCCGGCGATCTCGCCCTCGGTCTGCATCAGACGGGTGAACCCGGTCGGTGCGATGCCGAAAGGGAGCGCTGACGTGCCGCCAAGAATCTCGACCGACGTGTCGACATTGGCAGCGGGCTTGAGGATGCCGGGGTGGAATTCGACATCTTCGAACGCCTGACGGGCGCGCGCCAGCGACAGCTCGCCCTCAGCGGCTCCATCGGTGTAGTCGAACGCGGCTTTCGGGGTGCGGCGCTTCGCGATCGTGCGCAGATCGTTGATGGTCAGCGCCGAGTCGAGGCGGCGCTTCTTGCCGTCGAGTTCGGGGCGCTTGAACTGCATGAGCTCGAGGAGCTCCTTGGGATTGGGAAGCTGACGGGAAACCATGTCTGAAACCTTACGAAGAACTCGGGATGTAACGGATGGGAGCGGTGGATCGGGCGACGACGGCGCGCAGCTCGGCGAGACCGGGTTCGATGAGCCCGAGCGCTTGCGCCTGAATGAGCAGGTTGCCCATTGCGGTCGCCTCGACTGGGCCGGCGAGTACCTCGAGACCGGATCGATCGGCGAGGCGTTGGCAGAGCAGCGTGTTCTGGGAGCCGCCGCCGACAACGTGAATCACTGATACTTCGCGATCGGCGAGGCGGCTCGCGGTGGTGACCGCATCGGCGAATGCCACTGCAAGGCTCTCGGTGATGGAGCGCAGGATCTCGGCTCGGCCTTCGGGTGCGCGTTCGCCGCGCTCTGTGAACCAGCCCACAATGCGCTCGGGGAGGTCTCCGGGCGGGAAGAACCGAGCGTCGTTCGCGTCGAACACCGGCGCGGGGCCGGTGAGCGTTGCGGCCTCGGCAAGAAGCTCTCCGAGCAGACTCGAACGCTGGGCGTCGGTCGCGCCGGGCTCCCAGGAGCGGAGCGACTCGGAGAAGAGCCAGGTGCCCATCACGTTGTGCAGGAATCGCGTGGTGCCTTCGAGCCCGCCTTCGTTGGTGAAGTTGGCCTCTCGAGCTTCGTCGGTGAGCACCGGAGCATCGAGCTCCAAGCCCACGAGCCCCCAGGTGCCGCACGAGATGTACGCGAAGTCTGGGCGAGTAGCTGGCACGGCGGCGACTGCTGAAGCGGTGTCGTGCGATGCGACCGAAACGACGTCGAATGACCGGCCGATCACCCGGGCGGCTTCCTCCGAGATCTGACCGAGTCGCTCACCGGCTTCGATGAGCGGGGGCAGGATGCGTGCGGGAATACCGGCGGCCTCCGCCAACTCGAGATCCCATTCGCGGGTGCGCGGGTCGAGCAAGCCAGTCGTCGACGCGTTGCTCCGCTCGGCAGCTTCGACGCCGGTCAGCCAATAGTTGAAGAGATCGGGTACGAGGAGCGCGCGTTCTGCGACCTCCAGGAGCCCGTCTTCTGCCGCCAACTGGAAGATCGTGTTGAAGGTGAGGTGCTGCAATCCGTTGCGCGCATAGAGCTCGTCGGCGGGTACGCGGGCATGCACGGCGGCGACGCCGAGGTCGCAACGCGCGTCGCGGTAGTGGAACGGGATGCCCAGGAGCCGACCGTGGCGCAGTAGCCCGTAGTCGACTGCCCAGGAATCCACGCCCACGGACGCGATCTCACCTGGAGCGATGCGCTCGGCGGCGGCCAAACCCTGGAGTGCCTGACGGTAGAGCTCGAGAAAATTCCAGTGCAGACCGTCAGGCGTGCGCACGGGGTCGTTCGCAAATCGTGCGATGTGCTGCGTGTGCAGTTCGGCACCATCAGCGCCTTGCACGATTCGCCCGACGATGACGCGCCCACTGGTCGCCCCGAGGTCGACGGCCGCGACAGCGGTACCGGCGGTCGAACCGCTGGCACCGCTTGCGTTGACCGTCGAGTCAGAAGCCGGAGTGCTCATCGCAGGAACGCCGCCGCGACGCCGGAGTCGACCGGGATATGGAGGCCGGTGGTGCGAGTCAGCTCGGGCCCGGTGAGCACGTACACGGCGTCGGCCACGTTCTCGGGGACGACCTCTCGCTTGAGGATCGTGCGGTTCGCATAGAACTGGCCGAGATCTTCTTCCTTAACGCCGTAGGTCGCGGCGCGGTTGGCGCCCCAGCCGGCGGCGAAGATGCCCGACCCGCGCACCACGCCGTCAGGGTTGATGCCGTTGACGCGGATGCCGTGTTCGCCGAGCTCGACGGCCAGCAGGCGCACCTGGTGCGCCTGGTCGGCCTTCGTCGCCGAGTAGGCGATGTTGTTGGGGCCCGCGAAGACGCTGTTCTTCGACGAGATGTAGATGACATCGCCGCCGAGGCCCTGGGCGATCATGGCGCGTGCCGCAGCCTGCGAGACGAGGAAGGAGCCCTTTGCCATGACGTCGTGCTGCAGGTTCCAGTCGGCCTCGGTGGTGTCGAGGAGCGACTTCGAGAGCGACAGGCCCGCATTGTTCACGATGAGGTCGATGCCGCCGAAGGCGAGCACTGCGGCGTCGATGGCGCCCTGCACGGCTGCCGCGTCCGCGACATTCGCGGCGACGCCGATCGCGACGTCGGTGCCGCCGAGCTCTGCGGCTGCAGCCTGCGCCTTCTCGAGGTCGAGGTCGGCGACCACGACGCAGGCGCCCTCGGCGGCGAGGCGCGTTGCGATGGCCTTGCCGATGCCCGATGCCGCGCCGGTTACGAACGCGATGCGTCCCTGGTGCGACTTCGGCTTCGGCAAGCGCTGCAGCTTCGCCTCTTCGAGTGCCCAGTACTCGATGCGGAACTTCTCGGCATCGCTGATCGGGGAGTAGGTCGAGAGCGCCTCGGCACCGCGCATGACGTTGATCGCGTTGACGTAGAACTCGCCGGCCACGCGTGCGGTCTGCTTGTTCGCGCCGTAGCTGAACATGCCGACTCCGGGGATGAGCACGATGAGCGGGTCGGCGCCACGCATGGCCGGGCTCGCGTCGTCGGCGTGCGCTTCGTAGTACGCACGGTAGTCTTCGCGGTACGCCGCGTGCAGCTCCTGGAGACGCGCGATCTGCTCGTCGATCGTTGCCGACGTTGGCAGATCGAGTACGAGCGGCTTCACCTTGGTGCGCAGGAAGTGGTCGGGGCAGCTCGTGCCGAGTGCGGCGAGCGGGGCGAGCTTCTCGCGCGACAGGAAGTCGAGCACCGCATCGGCGTCGGTGAAATGACCGACCATCGGCTTGTCGGTGCTGGCGATACCGCGCACGACGGGGGCGAGGCGCGCGGCACGCTCGCGACGCTCAGCCTCGGGCAGGGGCTCGAAGCCGGATACGACGGCGCCGAACGGCTCAGGAGCACCATGCTCGGCGATGTACGCCGCAGCGGTGTCGATGATCCAGAGTGAATTCTGTTCGGTCTCTTCGCTCGTGTCGCCCCACGCGGTGATGCCGTGGCCGCCGAGAATGCAGCCGATTGCCGAGGGGTTGTCGGCCTTGATCGCCGCGATGTCGAGGCCGAGCTGGAAGCCGGGGCGGCGCCACGGCACCCAGACGACCTTGTCGCCGAAGATGGTGCTGGTGAGGGCTTCGCCGTCGGCTGCGGTCGCGATGGCGATGCCGGAGTCGGGGTGCAGGTGATCGACGTGGGCGGCGTCGACCAGGCCGTGCATGGCTGTGTCGATCGAGGGTGCTGCCCCGCCCTTGCCGTGCAGGCAGTAGTCGAGTGCGGCCACCATCTCGTCTTCGCGCTCGAGGCCCGGGTACACGCCGACGAGTGCGCGCAGGCGGTCGATGCGCAGCGTCGAGAGGCCGGCCTCGGTCAGCGTGCCCAGGTCGCCGCCCGACCCCTTGACCCACATGAGCTCGACGTCGTCGCCGGTCACGGGATCTTTCGTGAACCCCTTGGCCGAGGTGTTGCCGCCGGCGAAGTTCGTGTTCTTCTTATCGGCGCCCAGTCGGTTCGAGCGGGCGATGAGTGCCTGGGCGGTGGGATCGGTGTGCGTCATTGGCGGCCTTTCGAGATCCGATGGGTACGAGTCAACCATAGGCAGTTGAGCTTTCGAAAACAAGTACACATGATTCCGTTCGAAAGGAGATACGTTTCGAAACTCGCACTGGGGATGCCGGATCGCGGTATCATCGACAACTATGACCCCACCGGCAGATCAACGCGATGAGCGCATTCTCGACCTTCTCGAGGGCCGCGAACAGGTGCCGGTCGTCGAACTCGCCGAACAGGTGGGGGTTTCGGAAGTCACGATCCGGAAAGATCTCGAACGATTGGTGCGCAGCGCGCTGATCGAGCGCGTGCGCGGGGGCGCCCGGTTGCGCACCGGCGAAGAGGGGCCGCTGGCCGAGCGCCTGGGGCAGCGCGTGACCGCCAAACGCGCGGTGGCCCGCCGCGCGGCCGAGCTGGTCGAACGCGAAGCGGTGATCGCGATCGACTCGTCATCGACGGGTTACTACCTCGCGCTGGAGCTCGCCGAGCGGGCGGATGCGACGGTGGTGACGAATTCACTGCGTGTGGCGAGCCAGCTCGCCGAGCGCTCCGGCCCGGCGGTCGTGATGCTCGGCGGCACGGTGCGACGCACCTCATTCTCGACGGTCGGTTTCCCGCCCGAACTGCTGCGCGGCTACGGCACTATCGACATGGCGTTTCTCGGGGTCTCGGCGCTTTCGCCCGAGCAGGGGCTGCTCGAGCGCTCGTTCTCCGAGGCTGAAACGAAGCGGGCGATCGCATTGGCGGCGAACCGGGTCGTCGGGCTGTTCGACTCGTCGAAGGCGTCAGGGTTCGGTCAGCACAGCGTGGTTCCCGCCTCGGCGGTCGATCGCCTCATTACCGATGACGAATTCAGCGAGGCAGACGCCGCGCCCTGGCGCGCACTCGGCGTCGACGTCGATCGCGTGTGAAAGGCCGCTCCCGGGATGCGACCGATGCTGCCTGCCCAAAGGCGCACTTGACGCATGCCGATGCATCCCAAATGTGAATGTGATATCACTGTGTAAGTAACACCAAGTCACACGCATGGATCAGAGGAGATCATCATGACCGACGCGGCAACGAAGCCCGGTCCCGCTGTCATCACCGGAGGCGCTCGAGGGCTCGGCTACTCGCTCGCGACCGCCCTTGCGCGCACCGGATCGGCGGTCGCGCTGCTCGATATCCTTCCCGACGTCGAAGAATCGGCCGCGCGCATCGCCGCCGAGTTCGGGGTGGAGGCCGTGGGCCTGCGTGTCGACGTGACGGATCGACAGGCGGTCGCTGCAGCGTTCGACACGGTGACCACGCAACTCGGGGTGCCGCGCACGTTGCTCACCGCAGCCGGAATCACGGTGTGGAACGATTCGGTCGACGTGTCGGCCGAGGAGTGGCGCAAGGTGATGTCGGTCAATCTCGACGGCACGTTCTTCGCGGCCCAGGCATTTGGGCGGGGTCTGCTCGACTCGGGGCAGGCTGGAAGCGCGATCTTCGTCGCCTCGATGTCGGGAAGCATCGTCAACGTTCCCCAGTTCCAGGCGTCGTACAACGCTTCGAAGGCGGCGGTGTCGCACCTCGCGAAGTCCCTGGCGGTCGAATGGGCCCCTTCCGGAATCCGAGTGAACTCGATCTCACCTGGCTATTTCCTCTCCGATATGACGCGACAGTTCACGGAGCAAAATCCTGAGCTCGCCCGAGATTGGGTGGCGCGCATTCCCCTGGGGCGGATGGGGGAACCCGAGGACCTCCACGGACTCGTCGCATTCCTGGCATCAGACGCATCCGGGTATCTCACCGGTCAGGATCTCATCATCGACGGCGGGTACACCGCCATTTAGGTCGAGGCGGGATCACCTCGTCGGCGGGCCATGATCGTGCCGAGGTGATCCCGAACAACGCTTTCTGCGTGACCGGCACCGTGGGCCGGATAGCGCGGAGTGGAGACCGACTATCGGATCTCAGCGACGAGATCGCGATAGGGATCGAGCCGAACGTCGTTCGGCGACAGGTCGGTCACCAGTACATCGATATCACTCGGCCCGAGCGAGCGAAAGCGTGCCTGCGTGTCGAGTTTCGAAGCGTCGATCGCGAGCACCAGCCGGTTCGCGCGTGCGGCGAGGGTGCGCTTGTACGAGACCTGGGCGAGCGTGTTCTCCCCAGCGCCCAGCTGCGGGTCAAGGCTCATGGTCGAGATGAAGGCCGTGCCGATGAGGAAGTGCGTGAGCGAGGATTCGGCGAGTGGCCCGACGAGTGAGTCGTTCTGCACCTCCTGCTCACCGCCGGTGAGGAATGCCTGGGCGCCTTCGCGATCGCGGAGTGCGTGGAAGGCGGGGAGACCGTTCGTGATGATCGTGACGCCGCTGAGTCGCGTCAGGCGCTCGGCGAACACGCTGATGGTCGTCGAGGAGTCGAGTGCAATGACCGCTTCGGGTTCGACAAGATCGAGCATCTTTTGTGCGATCGTTTCCTTCGCGGTCGCGTTCAGGTGCCGGCGGTGCTTGAAGCTGTCGCCACGGAGAGCGATGATGCCTCCGCGTACGCGTTTCGCGATGCCCTGATCGACGAGGAATTCGAAGTCTCGCCTCACGGTCATCGCGTGCACGCCCCATTCGGCAGCGGCATCGGTGACGAGGAGGGTCCCCTCGCTGCTGAGCCGAGCCGTCATCGACTCGCGCCGCCGTTCGGTGTCGAACGTGCTGTTTACGGCCATCGAGTATGCACTCCCTTGCGTTCGCGGGCTCGGGCCGCGGCCCCGTTGCCCTGTGCTCATCATAAAGCCTGGATAAAAAAGATTGTACTTGTTGTGAGAAGCAACACGATATAACATCATCCCGACACATGATCGTAACTTTCACAAGGACGTGAATCGCACATGCAATCCATAGCAGCAACCGATGGGCCCTTCGCGTACGTCGCGGTCGACCTCGGTGCCTCGAGTGGCCGGGTGGTGCTCGGCGTGTGCGATGCCGGTGTCTGGAGCTTCACGGAGACGCATCGATTCGACAACGGCGTTCTCGCCACCGATGCGGGCGAAGCCTGGGACGTGGAACGACTCTTCCGTGAATCGTGCACGGGGCTTCGAGAGGCGGCGCGGCTCGGCGCGGCGTTGGGTGCAGAAATCCGCAGTATCGGTGTGGACTCCTGGGGAGTCGACTGGGCCCTGATCGATGGCGCGGGTGAGGTTCAGCTGCCGGTGCTCAGCTATCGAGGAGCTCCGAACGCGACGGAGATCATCGCGACGCGTTCCCTCGACGCCCGCGCGGTCTACGAGAGGTCAGGGATCCCTGACCACCCGATCAACACTTCCCTCAGATTGGGCGCACGCTCGCGCACCGAGGATCTCGCCGGCTACCGACTCGTGTTCATCCCCGACCTCTGGGCGTACTGGCTCACGGGTACTGTCGGCACGGATCCCACCATCGCCTCGACCAGCCAGTTGCTGCACGCCGGCGGCGCGGAGTTCTCGCCTGAGCTGGCGGCGGCTGTGGGCATCGGTGATCTCGAGTTTCCCGCGGTTGCCCGAATCGGAGACCCGGCCGGAGCTCTGACGGAGCAGGCTGCGCGCGACACAGACCTCAGCACCCGCGTGATTGTGCGCCGCGTCGCTGGGCACGACACCGCCGCGGCGTTCGCCTTCGCGGATGCCGCGGGAAGTCGGGGCCGGGAAGTGCTCATCTCCAGCGGCACTTGGTCGCTCATCGGTGCCGCGGTCGACGCACCGGTCACCTCGGAGGCCGCACGGCTCGGTGGGTTCTCGAACGAGCGGGGCGCCGACGGCACGCTGCTCCTGCGCAACCTCACCGGGCTGTGGACGTTGCAGGAGTGCCTGCGCGAATGGGGCGATCCCGATCTCGCCGAGCTGCTGAACGAGGTGCGCACCCACGACTTCGACGCGCGCACGTTCGACACGTCCGACCCCGTGCTCTTCCCGAGCGGCCCGATGGAGCACCGCGTGCGTGCGCTGTGCGCGAGCGTCGGGCGGCCAGTCGCTGACGGTCGGGGCCCTGTCGTGCACGCCATTGTCGACAGCCTCGCGAGCGACTACGCGACCGGTGTCCGCGCTGTCGTCGCCCTCACCGGCGTGCAGCCCGAGCGCATCCGCATGGTCGGTGGCGGTTCGCGCAACGACCGCCTCTGCCGCCTGACCGCCGAGCTGACTGGCGTCCCGGTGGTCGCCGGCCCCACCGAAGCGACTGCGATCGGCAATATTGCGATCCAGGCGGCGGCCGACGGGGTCGTGGTGCACCCCGCCGACGTCTTCGAAGCCCTCGACGCCACGCAGATCCACCGATACTCCCCGGTCGTGGCCCCGCAGACCGCGTCCGCACCGCTACCCGCATCAGCACCCGCCCACGTAGGAGTCGAGGAGACCCACGCATGACCGACACCGCCCCTGACCGCATCTCGGAGATCGTCGAGCTCACTCGCAGAGCCGGCGATCCCGAACGGGAGTACGCCATTCTGGCCGAAGGCAACACCTCACTGCGCACCGTTCCCGACCGCATGCTGGTGAAGGCGACCGGAACGTCGATGAGTGATGCCGATGCCGGCAGCTTCGTCGAGGTGGACCTGCCGAGTTACTGGGACGCGATCGATGGCGGCGCCGAGAGCGACGACTTCGTGCGAGAACTCTTCGCCCGCGCGACGACCTGGGGCGATGGCCGTCCGTCGGTTGAGTCCGTGCTGCACGCGGTCTGTCAGCGGCTCGACGGTGTCGAAGCCGTGGTGCACACGCATCCGGCGCCCGTCAACGCGCTGCTGTGCTCGGATCAGGCTGAGCTGCTCACCGCCGGAGCGTTGTTTCCTGACCAGATCGTCGTCATGGGACGCCGCCCGCTGCTCGTGCCCTACGTCGACCCGGGGTTGCCGTTGGCTCGTGCGGTGTCGCGGGCGTTGCAGGATCACCTCGAGCAGCACGGTGAGCGTCCGCGGGTGATCTACCTCCGCAATCACGGCGTGTTCGCGCTCGCTCGCACCGCAGACGAGGCGCTTTCCATCACCCAGATGACGGTGAAGTGCGCCGAGGTGCTCAGCTCGGCGCTCTCGATCGGCGGGCCGGTATTCCTCTCCGACGAGCACGCGTCGCGGATCGACACTCGGCCCGATGAGATTCTCCGGCGCAGCATGCTGGCCGGTTGAGCGCGATGCATCACCACGAGGATGTGCCGGTGCCGCAGCGCACGGCGAAGAAAGGACAGGCGATGGAACGGATCGCAGGACAGACCGCGGTGGTCACGGGCGCGAGCTCGGGCATCGGCCGCGCCTACGCGCGAGCACTCGCGGATGCCGGCGCCCACGTCGTGCTGGTCGGCAGAAACGAGGAACGGCTCCGCAGCGTCGCGGACGCGCTTCCCGGCGAACACCTCGCGGTGCCGATCGACGTCTCGGTCGACGGCGGCGCTGCTGAAATCGTGCGGGCTGCGACCGAGCGGTTCGGGCGCATCGATGTGCTGCTCGCCAACGCCGGGCTGTACCTGCCGGGCGATTTCGCCGAAGCCGATCTGTCGGCCGTGCGCGCGCTGCTCGACGTCAACGTCTATGGCGCGCTGGCGATCGTGCGCGAGGTACTGCCCGCCATGGTCGCCGCCGGTGCGGGCGACATCATCGTCACGAGCTCGGTCTCCGGGCACCAGGCGATCCACTGGGAGCCCGTGTACTCGGCGTCGAAGCACGCGATTCAGGCGTTCACCCACGGGGTACGTCGCCAGCTCGTGGGCTCCGGTGTCCGCATGGGGGCCATCGCTCCGGGGGTCGTGCTCAACGAACTCTGGGGTATCGGCGAAGAAGCGTCGGCGAAGATCGCGGCCGAGATCGCCGCGGCTCGCGGCATCGACTCGACGGACGTTGCCGAAGCCGTGCTGTTCATGCTCAGCCGCCCCCGCCACGTGAACATCCGCGATCTCGTGATCCTTCCGACTGCACAGGAGATTTGACCATGACCCAGTCCACTCAACTCGAGCCGCTGCTCGAGGCGCGCGGCATCGTGAAGACGTTCGGCCACGTCCGCGCGGTGCGCGAGGCCGACTTCACCGTGTACCCGGCCGAGATCGTGTCGCTGATCGGCGACAACGGGGCCGGGAAGAGCACACTCGTGAAGATGCTTTCGGGTGCGATCCGGCCCGATGCCGGGGAGCTGCGCTTCGACGGTTCGCCCATCACCTTCGAAAGCCCCCAAGACGCCCGCCGTCACGGCATTGAGACGGTTTATCAGGATCTCGCGCTCGCACAGGATCTCGACCCCGCGGCGAACCTCTACCTCGGGAGAGAGCTCAAGCGCGGTGGTTTGCTTGGCGCGCTGGGCTTCCTGGATCGCAAGCAGATGCTCGACACGGCCGAGCGGGAGATGTCCGATCTCGGGGTGAAGCTGAAAGACATCACCGCGCCGATCGCGGAACTCTCGGGGGGCCAGAAACAGTCGGTCGCCGTCGCGCGCGCTGCCATGTGGGCGAAGCGCATCATCTTCATGGACGAACCGACGGCTTCACTGGGGGTGGTGCAGACAAAGCAGGTGCTGGATTTGATTCGCCGCGTCCGCGACGCCGGAATCGCGGTGGTACTCATCAGCCACAACATGCCTCAGGTGCTCGAGGTGAGCGATCGCGTCGAGGTGCTGAGGCTCGGCCAGCGCGTCGCAACGTTCGACGCGGCCACCACGAGCGTGGACGATCTCGTCTCCGCGATGACGAGCGGTGCAAAGGAAGGAAAGCAGTGATGATCGCTCCACATGAGGAGACCATGTCCACGGCCGTGATCGGATCGGCCGACCTGTACCAACGACCCCCGCTGCTGCGACGCGTGCTGACGAGTGACACGTTCCGACTGTTCCTCGCCATGGTCGCGCTCGTCGTCGTGTTCGGTGTGCTGCGCCCCGGCGCGTTCTTCACGCCCAACAACTTCATCAACCTGCTGACCGACGCGGCGATCCTGCTCGTGATGGCCGCCGGTGCGACATTCGTCATCATCACCGCCGGTATCGACCTCTCGGTCGGTGGCGTGCTGGTGTTCTCGAGCGTCGCGTCGGCGATGACAATGTCGGCGATCGGCAACGGATCACCGCTCACCCTCCTCATCGGCGTCGTCGTCGCCCTCGTTGCGGGTGCTGCCTGGGGCCTGCTCAACGGATTGCTCGTCGCGAAGGCGAAGATCCCGGCACTCATCGTGACGCTCGCGACCATGGGGGCCTCGCTCGGTGCGTCGCTGCTCATCACGGGAGGCGTGGACGTTCGCAACGTGCCGTTCAAGCTCGTCGACACGATCGGATCGGGTCGCATCCTGGGGATCCCGATTCTCGCGGTGATCGCGCTCGTCGTCGCAGTCATTTTCGGCGTCGTGCTCGCCGAGACCCGATTCGGTCGCTACACCTACGCGGTCGGTTCGAACGCCGAAGCGCTGCGCCGTACCGGCGTCAATGTGGATCGCCACCTCGTGAAGGTCTACATGCTCGCGGGCCTCCTCGCCGGGTTGGCCGGATACCTCTCGGTTGCGCGCTTCGCCACCACGACACTTGGCGGGCACTCGACCGACAATCTCTCGGTGATCACTGCAGTCGTGATTGGCGGCGCGAGCCTCTTCGGCGGCCGCGGCCTCATGGTCGGCACCGTGATCGGCGTGTTCATCCCCGTCATCCTGCAGAACGGCTTCGTCATCCTCAACGTCAGCCCCTATTGGCAGCAGATCGCTGTCGGCGCGGTGCTGCTCGGCGCGGTGTACCTCGACCAAATGCGTCGACGCAACAGCAACCGCTGACCTCCTCACTTGATCCACCCAACCCACACGAAAGGCAACATTCGAAGATGAATAACGTTCAGCGCAGTGCAGCGCTTCTCGCGGTGTCGGCTCTGGCCGTATCGCTCGCCGCGTGCACCACCGGAAGCCAGCAGTCCGAGGCCGCGGCGAGCGAGTCGGGCGGAGCGCTCAGCACCGCCGATCTCGCCGGAAAGACGATCGGGTTCATCCCCGGCGTCAATGATCCGTTCTACATCTCCATGCAGTGCGCCATCGAGGACGCTGCTGCTGAGTACGACATGAAGGTCTCCGCGCAGATCCCGGGCCAGTTCGAGGCTGCGGTGCAGACCCCGATCGTCAACTCGATGGTCGCGACGAAGCCCGCGGCGCTGCTCATCGCTCCGACCGACGGCAAGGCGCTCGAGCCGCCGCTCAAGCAGGCGGTCGACGCCGGCATCCCTGTCGGTCTGGTCGACACGACGCTCGACGATCCGTCGCTCGCCTTCACCTCGGTAGCGACCGACAACGAGCAGGGCGGCGCGGCCGCGGCCGATGCGCTCGCTGACCTCATCGGCGACAAGGGCAAGGTGCTCGTCATCGCGTTCAAGGCAGGCGCGTCGACCTCTGACGCACGACAGAAGGGGTTCGAGGACCAGATCGCCACGCACAGCGGGATCGAGTACCTGGGCGCACAGATCAACGACAACGACCCGGCGAAGGCCGCGTCCATCGTCCAGGCAGCCCTTGCCGCGAACCCCGACCTCTCGGGCGTCTTCGCGACGAACCTGTTCGCAGCACAGGGCGCCGCAACCGGTTTGCGCAACGCGAACGCCCAGGGCAGCGTGAAGATCGTCGGCTTCGACGCCGGCGCGACTCAGGTCGAGCAGCTGGAGCGCGGCGATGTGCAGGCACTCGTGGCGCAGAAGCCCGGCGACATCGGCAAGCAGGCTGTGGAGCAGACCGTGGCCGAGCTCACCGGCGGCGATGTGACCCCGCAGATCGGCACCGAAACGGTCGTGCTCACCGCCGACAACCTCGACAGCATGCAGGACGCCGTCTACAAGGAATCCTGCGGATAACCCGCCGGGGCGGCCGGGCCGAGTGCCTGGCCGCCTTTCGCGGTCGTACGTCGGCCGCGCCAGGCACCAGAAAGGACGCACGATGTCGACGCCGATCCACCAGCTCCCGGGCATCATCGACCTCCCGGCTAACCAGCCCCTCGACCGGCCGTACTTCGGGGGCAGCGGCATCGCCGCCTTCCGCGGAATTCCGCAGCGCGATGATCGCTGCCCCGAAGACTTCCTCGGGTCGACGACCGAGGTCTTCTCGGGTGGGGGAGTCGGACTGACCGTGCTCTCCGACGGTCGCACCCTGCGCGACGCGGTTGCTGACGAGCCGGAAGGGTTTCTCGGGCCGGATCTCGCTGCGCACCTGCCGGCAGGGTCGACCGGGCTCCTCACCAAACTGCTGAGCACCGACGCTGCGCTCTTCATCCACGCTCACCCCGACGATGCCTACGCGCGCCAGCACGGCCTGGGCTGCTGCGGCAAGACGGAATCGTGGTTCATTCTCGCGGTCGACGACGACGCGCCGGGAGAAGTGCTGCTCGGCTTCACCCGCGACGTCTCGCAGACGGAGCTCGCCGACTGGTTCGAGACGCAGAACGTCGCCGCAATGTCCGCTGCGATGCACCGCTTCCGGGTGAGACCCGGCGACACCGTGCACGTGCCGGCCGGAGTACCGCACGGCATCGGACCCGGAATCACGCTGCTCGAACTCCAGCAGCCGACCGACCTCTCGATTCTCTTGGAATACGCGGGGTACCCCGGGCTCAACCGGGCCGACGCACTGCTCGGTCTGACCGTCGACACGGCACTCGCGGCGTTCTCATCGACCGCGCTCGACACCGACGCGCTGCGGACCCTGCGCGAAGTGCGGCCCACGATCGGCCGCATTCAGCTGCTGTTCCCCGCCGACACTCATGAGTTCTACGGCGCCGAACGAGTGCACCCGGGCGCCACCGCAGCGACTCTCGATGCGGGGTTCGCAATCGCGGTGGTCATCGGGGGCAGCGGGCGCATCGCCTCCGCACGGCACGCGCTTCCCGTGGAGCGCGGTCGTGTGCTTCTCGTGCGCCACGACGCGGGCCCCGTGACGGTCGACCCCGGGCTCGACGTCGTGTTTTGCCGGCCGGCACCCGTGCCGCACACCGTAGGGACGCCGCAGGATTCATGAACGCGATGCTCGAACCCGGCGTGCTGCTGGTCGGTCTCGACGTCGGCACAACCGGGGCGAAAGCCGTCGTTTTCGACGGCGCGGGATCGCCGAAGGCCAGCGCGCGGCGCTCGATCGTCTGGCAGCCCGCCTCGAACGGCGGAGCGGAGACCTCGGCTGATGCACTCCGGCAGGCCGCGTTCGACGCCCTCCGAGCGGCGCTCGATGAGGCCCCCGAGGGTACGGTCGCCGGAATCGGAATTGCGAGCCTGGCCGAATCTGGAATCGTGCTCGACACGGACGATCGCGCGGTGGCGCCCGTCATCGCGTGGTACGACGAGCGAGATGTATCGGAGCGTCGAGCGCTCATCGAGGTACTCGGCGCGGATCGCTTTGCCACGACCACGGGGTTGCCCGCGGGCCAGCAGTGGTCGCTCACGAAGAGCCGATGGATCTCGGAGCATGTCCCTGAGGCCGCTGCCTCCGGCCGCCTGCGGCTGAGCGTCGCCGAGTGGATCGCGTACGCGCTCGGCGGTCGTGCCGCCAGCGAACCGTCGCTCGCCTCTCGGACGGGATGGCTGGACCTGCGCACGCGCGAGTGGTGGGGCGAAGCCCTGGAGTTCTCCCGGGTGCCAACGGGGTGGCTCCCCGAGCTGCTCGACGCGGGTACCGACCTGGGGCCCGTGACCGCAGCTGTGCATGCGCGCCTCACCGGCGCGCGAATCGCGGTGGCCGGGCACGACCACCAATCGGCAGCGGTCGGTGCCGGAGCCTGGAACGCCGGAGACGTGCTCGACTCCTGCGGCACCGCCGAGGCGCTGGTGCGCACGGCCGATCCGGGCCTCGACGACCCGGTGATCGGGCAGCTTACGCGGGCGGGAGTGACGGTGGGCTGGCACGCGCTCCCCGGCCGGTGGTGCCTGCTCGGTGCGACGCAGGGCGGGCGCACACTGGGTCGCGTGCTCGACGCGCTCGGTGTCACTGACGTGACGCGGTCGCTCGATGCGGCGGCGCTCGGCGCTGCCGATCCCGACGCCGCACGCGTCAGCGTGCCGGATGCAGTGCTTCCACACGCGACCGACCACCTCCCCAGCATCGGCGACGTCGCCACCGAGCAGGAACTCGCCGCGCTGGTGTCGCGAGAGACACGGCCGGGCGCTGTCTGGCTCGCTGCAGTGACGGGAGTCACGGGCGAAGCGGCAGCCCTTGATGCGCTCATGACTCACCACGCGGGCCCACGGCGTCGCATGCTTGCCGTTGGTGGGTGGACGGCCAGCACAGCGCTGCTCGCAGCGAAGCGGCAACAGTTCGGTGCCGTGGAGATCCCCGATGTGCGAGAAGCCGGCGCGCGGGGTGCGGCACTGTTCGCCGGAGTCGCCGCGGGGTTGTGGGAGCACGTTGCGGAGTCGTCGTGGTGACCCGCGCAGCCTCCGATTCAGTCGGAGTCGGACTGAATCGCTCGCGTCCAATCGATTTCGACCGTGCTCCACTGCTCAAGCCGGTGCTCGGGCAATACGGCGAAGAGGGTCGTCGGGTGCGCCACGGCGGAGGCCCCCCAGCGCACGGCGGTGCGGATGGCCTCTGCCCGGTCAGCACGTGCCGCGAGGAAGCCGGCGAGCATTGCATCTCCGGCTCCGACCGCGTTGACTACCGCGTCGGGCCGCGCGCCTGCCCAGATCTCGCCGACCCCGTCGACGAGCAGCGCACCATCGGCTCCGAGGCTGACGAGCACCGTGCCGATCCCGAACTGCTCGCGCACACCCCGCGCCGCATCGCGCACGTCCCCGAACGTGCGCAGCGAAGCGCCGGTCAGCTCGGCGAGTTCGTGAGCGTTCGGCTTGATGAGATCGGGGGCCGCCCTCACAGCGGCGGCGAGTGCATGCCCAGAGGTGTCGACCGCGGTGTATCGCCCGAGTTCCCGTGCGCGGGTCACCAGGCGCGCGTGAAGCTCCGCGTCGGTGCCGGGTGGCAAACTCCCCGCAGCGAGCACGGCGTCTGCGTCAGGGAACGCGGCGATGCCCTCGACCAGTGCGTCGCAAGCGGCGGCATCGAGCGCGACTCCGCTCGTGTTGATCTTGGTGTCGGGATGACCGTCCACGAGCAGGGTGACGTTCGTGCGCACCGGGCCGCCCGGCGTGAAGGTATGCGCCACATTGAGCGCATCGAGTGCGCCACCCATGAAATCCGTTCCCTCGCCCGAGGCGGCGATCACCGCGTGCGTCGGGACTCCCGCGCGCTGCAGCGCCACCGACACGTTCACACCCTTGCCGCTTGGCTCGCGGCGTTCCGCGCGGGCGCGATGCACCAGGCCGAACGCGAAATCAGCGCACTCCAGCGTCCAATCGATAGCGGGAGCGGGGGTCACCGTGATCAGCACGCCACCATCGTATCCGCGCATCAGCCGGACCGCTCAACGTCTCACCACCCCACCTCAGGAGGATCCGCATGACCGTACTGCATGAGCTCATCTCCACATCTCGCGGCACCGGCATCCTCGCCGTGAACGTGGTGACCCTCGAACACATCAGCGGAGCCATCGCAGCCGCAGAGATCGCCGGCCGGCCGATCGTGCTGCAGCTGAGCGAGAACGCGATTGCGTTTCACGGGAAACCGGAGCCGATCGCGGCGGCCGCGCGTTCAGCGGCCGATTCGGCGGCCGTGCCCGTCGCGCTGCACCTCGACCACATCACCGATGCGGCACTCGCGCTTCGCGGGGCAGAGCTCGGCTTCGACTCGGTCATGTTCGACGCCGCTGCCCTGCCCTACGCCGAAAACGTTGCGCGCACCCGAGCCGTCACCGAAGCGTTGCACGCGGAGGGAGTGTTCGTCGAAGCGGAACTCGGTGAGATCGGCGGGAAAGCAGGGGCTCACGCGCCCGGCGTGCGAACGGACCCCGATGAAGCACACTCGTTCGTCGCGTCGACCGGCGTCGACGCGCTCGCGGTCGCCGTCGGTTCGCAGCACGCGATGACGACGCGAGACGCGCATCTCGACCTCGAGCTGATCGCGCGTCTGGCCGCGGCGGTACCGGTGCCCCTCGTGCTGCACGGATCTTCCGGAGTCTCAGATGCAGGTATCCGGGAGGCGATCACCGCGGGCATCACGAAGGTCAACGTCGGCACTGCGCTCGGCGTTGCCTTCACTGAGGCGGTCCGCACAACGCTGCGAGAGCAGCCGGATTTGGTGGATCCGCGGCGGTTTCTCGCCCCGGCTCGCACAGCGGTGCGCGACACGGTGCTCCACCTGCTGGCTGAGGTGCTGCCGCCGAGTGCGGCGTAGGCCGCGCCCCGCTGCCCCCACCCAGTGCGATCGGGGTAACTTCGGACCAGTGTGACACGGCGATTCCGCCTCAACACCGGTCCGAAGTTACCCCGATCGCAAGGGAGTCAGCGACTACGCGCCCCAGCTGGCCTGTGCGCCGCCGACGCGGTCGGCGTTGATGCGCTGCTGGTAGCCCGACGCGGCGTAGGCGGCCATCGGGTCGGCGGGCAGGCCGCGCGACTCGCGCCACTCGGCGAGGGCGGGGCGCACGTCGGTGTAGAACGCATCCATGAACACGGCGTTGGCGCCGAGTACGTCGCCGGCGGCCTCAGCAGCGCCGAGGGCGTCGCGGTCGAGCAGCAGGGCGCGGGCCGTCATCTCTTGCACGTTGAGCACGGAGCGGATCTGGCCGGGGATCTTCTCTTCGACGTTGTGGCACTGGTCGAGCATGAAGGCCACGTCGGGGTTGTTGAGCCCGCCGCCGCGCACCACCTCGACGAGAATGCGGAAGAGCTGGAACGGGTCGGCCGCGCCCACGATGAGGTCATCGTCGGCGTAGAAGCGGCTGTTGAAGTCGAACGAGCCGAGCTTGCCGAGGCGCAGCAGCTGCATCACGATGAACTCGATGTTGGTGCCGGGGGCGTGGTGGCCGGTGTCGAGGCAGACCATGGCTTTCTCGCCGAGCGATGACACCTGCGCGTACGAGGTGCCCCAGTCGGGAACATCGGTGTGGTAGAAAGCGGGCTCGAAGAACTTGTACTCGAGCACGAGTCGCTGGTCGGCGGAGAGGCGTGCGTAGATCTCCTGGAGCGACTCCTGGAGGCGATCCTGACGGCCGCGCATGTCGGCCTGACCCGGGTAGTTCGAGCCCTCGGCGAGCCAGATCTTGAGGTCGCGCGATCCGGTCTCGTCCATGACGTCGATGCACTTCAGGTGGTGGTCGATGGCCTTGCGGCGCACGGCGGCGTCGACGTGGGTGAGGGCGCCGAACTTGTACTCGTCGTCTTGGAACGTGTTCGAGTTGATCGTGCCGAGTTCGACCCCGAGGTCTTCTGCGTGCTTGCGCAGCACCCCGAAGTCGTCGACGAGATCCCACGGAATGTGCAGCGCAACGGCGGGCGCGAGGCCGGTGACGCGGTGCACCTCGGCGGCGTCGGCGATCTTCTCGAACGCATCGCGCGGGGTGCCCGGCGTGCCGAAGACCTTGAACCGCGTGCCCGAGTTGCCGTAGGCCCACGACGGGACCTCGATCGCCTGCTGGGCGAGGGTCTGCTGGATTTCTGGGGAGAACAAGGAGCTCATGATCTGCGCTTTCTTTCCGGTACTGCGCTATGCGCGATTCGTGCTCGCGTGGTGGCGGGCGAGTTGGTCCTCGAGGTTGAACACCTCGGGAAGTCGGGGGGCCTCCTGGTCGGGGCGGCCGGTCGACGCGACGAAGTAGTCGGCCATCTTCGACTCCCACGCGGCGGTGCGGGGGTCGGCTTCGAGCGCTCGCTGCGCGGCGTCGTCGTCATCGGTTTCGTAGTAGCCGATGAGCAGCCCGTCGGGGCGCAGGAAGAGCGAGTAGTTGCGGCGGCCGGCATCGGCGATGGCCTCGAGCATGTCGGGCCAGACGGCGGCGTGGTGCTCGGCGTACTCGGCCAGGCGGTCGGGCTTGACCTGCATTTGGAAGCACACGCGCATGGGAGTCTCCGAGTCTGGTGGGGCGCGGCTGGGCCTGCGCGGGGTGGGGCGGTGGTGCGGTGGTGCGGAATGGCGTGACAGAGCGGGGTGGTGCGGGGGCAGGATCGCAACCGATCCGGCCCCCGCCCCGTGGCGGCTTAGAAGTCGAAGTCGCCGATGTTGTCTGCGTTGAAGCGGAACGGGTCGCCGAGCAGCACGACGCCGTCCTTGCCGACGGTGAAGTCGCCGAGGTCGCCGGCGGTGAAGGTGTCACCCTCCTTGCCCTCGATCTCGCCCGAGACGAGTGCGTTGGCGGCGTAGGCGGTCAGGTAGCCGAGATCCTCGGGGTTCCACAGTGCGAACTCGGTGACGGTGCCGTCTTCGACGTACTCGCGCATCTGGTTCGGGGTGCCGAGGCCGGTCACTGCGACCTTGCCCTTCGCGTCCGAGGTCGAGACGTAGCGCGCGGCTGCGGCGATGCCGACGGTGGTCGGCGAGACGATGCCCTTGAGCTCCGGGTAGGTCTGGAGCAGCGCTGCGGTCTTGTCGAACGAGGTCTGATCGTCGTCGTCGCCGTAGACGGTCTCGACGAGCTCGACGTCGGGGTGGTTGGCCTTGAGCTCTTCCTTCATGAGGTCGATCCAGGCGTTCTGGTTGGTCGCATTCGCGGCGGCCGAGAGAATCGCGATCTGACCCTTGTCACCGATCTGCTCGGTGATCATGTCGACCTGCACCTTTGCGATGCCCTCGGCATCGGCCTGGTTGATGAACAGGTCGCGGCAGTCGGCGCTGGTGTCGGAGTCGAACGTGACGACCTTGACGTCGTTATCGCGTGCCTCGTTGATCGCGTCGCAGATGGCCTTCGGGTCGTTCGCCGAGATGGCGAGCGCGTCGACGCCCTGCTGCGTCGCGGTGTTGATGAAGCTCACCTGCGCGTCGGGGGTTGCCTCGGTGGGGCCGACCTCGTTGAAAGTGCCGCCGAATGCCTCGACGGCTGCCTTGCCGCCCTTGCTCGACGTGTCGAAGTACGGGTTGCCGAGGTTCTTGGGCAGGAAGGTGACGCTGGCGCCGGATCCGCCCGAACCCGAGTCCGATCCGCCGTCGCCCGCGTCGCCGCCGCCGGTGGAGCAGCTCGAGAGCAGCAGCGCTGCGCTGGCCGCGAGCGCGAGAACCGCGCCCGCCTTCTTCTTATTCTTCGTGAACCACATCGTTCGGTGTTTCCTTTCCTGGCCCGCGAGTGCGGGGGTGTGGGTGTGGTGGGTCGTGGGAGTCAGGGTCAGGCCGTGGTGGCGGCCCGTGCGCCGGCGATCTGCAGCTTTCTGCCGGTTTTTCGCCGGTTTTTGAATGCTGCGATGACGCTGGTCGAGATCACGGCGGCGATGAGCAGCACGCCGGTGATGATGTTGATGACGTCGGAGGTGACGTTCGCGAGGCGCAGTGCGCTGCCGAGCACGCCGATGAGCAGCACGCCGGCGATGACGCCGTGCAGTGCGCCGCGGCCGCCGAAGATCGAGACGCCGCCGAGCAGCACTGCCGCGATGACCTGCATCTCCATGCCCGTCGCGTTGTCGCCGCGAGCGCTGCCGTATCGCAGCGTGTAGTAGATGCCGGCGAGTGCGGCAACGGCACCGCTGAGCACGAACAGCACCATCTTGGTGCGGGCGACGTCGACGCCTGAGAAGCGCGCAGCCTCGGGCGAGAGGCCGATCGAGAAGACGCCGCGACCGAACTTCGTGAAGTGCAGCATGATGGCGAAGAGAATCGCGAGCACGACGAAGAGGATGACGACCACGGGAATGCCGGTCGAGCCGATCTTCTCCTTGGCGAGGTCGGTCCAGAACGACGGGAAGTCGGTGACGGCGGTGGTGCCGAGCAGGCCGACCGCGATGCCGCGGTAGAGCGCCAGCGTGCCGATGGTCACCGCGAGCGAGGGGAGCCCGACCGCCGTGATCAGCCAGCCGTTGATGGCGCCGCCCACCGCACCTGCTGCGATGGCGAGCACGATGGTGATCCCGAACGGCACGCCCGCCTGGGTGAGCACACCGGTGAGCACGCTCGAGAGCCCGACGACGCTGGCGACCGACAGGTCGATCTCGCCGGTGACGATGATCGCGGTCATCGGCAGAGCGATGATCAGAATCGGGAACATGTCGAGCAGCAGGTAAGTCATCGTGATCTTGCTGCCGAAGTTCGGCACCAGGATCGCGGCGACGAGCACGACCACGACGAAGAGGGCGATGATCGCGCTCTCGCGGGTCAGCAGCAGGCGCTGCCAGAGCGGGCGGTCGTAGTCCGCGATGTGGCGGATTCCGGTGGTCGCCGTGCTGAGGCCGGTGGTCGTCGCGGTCATCGCTGCGTCTCCCGTTCTTCGATGAGTTTGCGGTGCTGTCTGAGCGACAGCACGCGGTCGAGCACGATGGCTCCGATGATGAGCACACCGACGACGGCGCGCTGCCAGAAGTCGGGCACACCGAGCACGGGGAGCGCGCGGTTGATGGTCATGAGCAGGAAGGCGCCGATGGCCGCGCCCCACACCGAGCCGACGCCGCCGAAGATCGCGACGCCGCCGATGACCGCGGCTCCGATCGCATCGAGTTCCCAGCCCGAACCGGCCTGCGAGTTGATCGTGCCGTAGCGTGCGGCGTAAAGCACGCCGGCGAAGCCGGAAAGCGCGCCCGACAGCACGAATGCGACGAGGATGCGGCGGGTGACGGGCAGGCCGTAGAGGTGAGCCGCGTCGGGGTCAGAGCCGATTGCGTAGCTTTCGCGACCGGCGCGCGTGTTCTTCATCCACCACGCGACCGCGATCAGCACGATGAGAGCGATGATCGTGAGCACCGGAATGGTGAAGACCTGCGCGGTGCCGAGCGCGAGGAAGCCACGGGGCATGTCGGAGGCGTTGATGCGATCAGAACCCGTCCAGAGCACGTTGATGCCGCGGAACGCGTACATCGTGCCGAGTGTGATGACGAGCGCGGGCACCTTCGCGAAGGCGACGAGTGCACCGTTGATCAAGCCGAGCAGGCCGCCGAAGACGATGGCGATCAGCACCACGACGATCGCCGGCAGGCCCGGCATGTCGATGAACAGACGACCGGTGAGGTATGCGCTGAGGCCCAAGATGGAGCCGACCGACAGGTCGACGTTGCGCGTGATGAGCACGACCGCCTGGCCGACGGCGACGAGCAGCAGCAGCGACGGCGTGAGCCACAGGTCGCGGTACCCGTCGGTCGAGAACAGGAAGTTCGGGTTCTTGATTGTGGCGGCCGCGACGACGAGCAGCACGGCAAGCAAGATGCTGGCCTCGCGAGCCCGGGTCAGGCGCCCGACGATCGCGCCGAAACCGACGCTCGGGGCATTCAGGGTGGTGGCGCTCATGCGTGCTGCTCCGTATCTGCGTTCGCGCTGTGCGTGGCGGCACGCATCACGTTCTCTTGCGTCGCGTCTTCGCGGTCGATCGTCGCGGTGATGCGCCCCTCGTGCATGACGACGACGCGGTCGGCCATGCCGAGCACCTCGGGCAGCTCGCTCGAGATCATCAGCACGCCCATGCCCTGGCTGGCGAGCGTCGAGAGCAGGCGGTGCACCTCAGACTTCGTGCCGACGTCGATGCCGCGGGTCGGCTCATCGATGATGAGCACGCGCGGGTCGGTGGCGAGCCACTTGCCGAGCACGACCTTCTGCTGATTGCCGCCCGACAGGGTGCCGGCGATCGTGGTGAGCGCGTTGGTTTTCACCTCGAGCTTTTCGGACCATGGGCGCGCGGCGCGGTTCTCCGCGCCGGTCGTGACGATGCCGAGCTTCGCCAGCGAATCCAAGATCACCGAGGTCGTGTTGCGGCCGACGCTCGACTCGAGCACCAGGCCCTGCTTGCGGCGATCTTCGGGAACCAGCGCCAGGCCGGCGCGCATGGCGGCGGTCGGCTTGCCCTTGGCGACGTTCTTGCCCGCGACCTGCACGCTGCCGCTGCGGTACCCGTCGACCCCGAACACGGCGCGAGCGACCTCGCTGCGGCCGGCGCCGACGAGGCCGGCCAGGCCGACGATCTCACCGGAGTGCACCGTGAAGCTGATGTCGTTGAAGACGCCCGGGCTGGTGAGCCCCTCGACGACGAGCAACGGCTCGCCGACCTCGGTCTCGAGCTTCGGGAAGAGCTCGGTGATCTCGCGGCCGACCATCTCAGCGACCACGCTGTCGGGGTCGGTCTCGCTGATGGCGCGAGTCGAGACGTAGCTGCCGTCGCGCATGACGGTGATGGTGTCGCAGAGCGCGAACACCTCGTCGAAGCGGTGCGAGATAAAGACGAGGGCACGGTTCTCATCGCGCAGTGCACGGGCCACCTGGAACAGGCGATCGACCTCGACGCCCGAGAGAGCTGCTGTGGGCTCGTCCATAATGAGCACGCGGGCATCGAGCGAGATGGCCTTCGCGATCTCGATCATCTGCTGGTCGGCGATGGAGAGCCCGTCGGCCGTGCGATCCGGGTCCATGGCCACGCCGAGGCGAGCGAACAGCGACTGCACCTCCGTGCGCATGGCAGCGCGATCGATGCGGCCGAAGCGGCCGCGGGGCTGGCGGCCCATGAAGATGTTCTCGGTAACCGAGAGGTCGGGGAAGAGCGTGGGCTCCTGGTAGATCACGGCGATGCCGGCGGCCTTCGACTCGGCGGTCGACGCGAAGTCGACGGTCTCGCCGTCGAGCCGGAAATCGCCCGAGTCGCGGCGGTACAGGCCGGCAATGATCTTCACGAGCGTCGACTTGCCGGCGCCGTTCTCGCCCACGAGGGCGTGGATTGATCCCGGGTGCAGAGCGAGCGTGCTGTCGCGCAGCGCGATCACCTGGCCGAAGGCCTTGGCAACGCCGCGCAGTTCGAGCAGCGGCTCGCCAGCGGGTGGTTTCTTCATTGAACTCACGACTTCCTGCCATTGGAAGGGCATCTTAGGGTGTTGCTGAAACGGATCGACGACCGATTGAACAATCGATCAATGAATCGTTTCAATATCAGTGAGCCTGAGTTTACGCACGGCGATCGAAATGCGTCAAGTCGAAGTCATAACGGTTTCCAAGTCGTTATTGAAGCGTTTCAATATTGTGAGCGCATCGAATAGACTCTGGCGAATACAGGACACTGACGACCGGATAGGGGACAACGCTATGGCAGCGAGTATCCGAGACGTCGCGCGTGCCGCGGGGGTGTCGGTGGGCACGGTCTCGAACGTGCTGAACCGGCCAGAGATCGTGGCCGCAGCGACCGTGGAACGCGTGACGCAGGCGATCGAAGAGCTCGGCTTCGTGCGCAACGACGCCGCGCGCCAGTTGCGCGCCGGGCGCAGCACCAGTTTCGGGCTCGTGGTGCTCGATACCCGCAACCCGTTCTTCATGGACCTCGCTCACGGCGCCCAGCGCCGCGCGATCGACGACGGCTACACCGTGCTCATGGGCGGCAGCGACGACTCGAGCACGCGCGAGCACAGCATCCTCGACATGTTCGAGGAGCATCGCGTCGCCGGGGTGCTCATCTCACCCGTCGACACCGACCTCACACAGCTCTGGAAGCTGCGGCAGGCCGGCACCCCGGTCGTGCTCGTCGACCGCGGCTCGAGTGACCGCTCCTTCTCATCGGTGTCGGTCGACGACGTCGAGGGCGGGCGCATCGCTGCGCGCCACCTGCTCTCGCTCGGTCGGCGGCGGCTCGCCTTCGTCGGCGGCCCGCTCGGCATTAAGCAGGTCTCCGATCGACTGAACGGCGCGAGATCGGTCGTCGCCGAAACCCCCGATGCCACGCTCACCGTGCACGAGACGCCGGCGTTGAGCGTCATCGAAGGGCGCCGGATCGCCGAAGAGATCGTCGCACTGCCTCCCGAGCGCAGGCCCGACGCCGTCTTCGCGGCCAACGACCTGCTGGCGATGGGCGTGCTGCAGGCGTTCGTGATGACCGGATCACTGCGCGTACCCGAAGACATCGCACTCGTCGGCTACGACGACATCGACTTCGCCAACGCCGCCGTGGTGCCCATCACCTCGGTGCGCCAGCCGGCGATCGAGATCGGTGCGACCGCGGTCGGGCTGCTCATCAAGGAGGCTCAGGCCGGGCCCGATGCGCCGCGCGAGCAGATCGAGTTCACGCCCGAACTCGTCGTGCGCGCGTCGACCGTCGGTGACGCCGCGCCGCCTCGGTGAGAGATTCGGCTTCCGTGAGTCGTATCACGCCAGAATCTCCCACCGACGCCGAATCTCTCACGCTGGTCGCGGTGCTGCCGCAGCCAGTGCGGCGCTGACCCTGGTCTACGCCTGGGCGAGCACCGCGTCGCCGGGAGCGGCGGTCTGCGCGGCGTCGTCACGACGCGTGAGGCGCCCGGTGCGACGGAGCCAGATCTCCATCGGAATCGTCACGAGCGGCGGCACGGAGGCGGCGAGGGCGAGCAGTGCGACCCACCAGCCCCAGCGCAGCCGGATCGCGGCGACGATCGTGATGATGCCGTAGACGATGAACGCGCCGCCGTGCAGCGAACCGAAGATGGTGACGCCCATCGCGGTCGTCTCAGTCACGTACTTCAAAAACATGCCGACGAGCAGACCGGCCCAGGTGAAGGCCTCCACGAAAGCGATCCAAGCGTAGGCGCGGCCGATTCCTGTGGCTTTCGTCATGGTCGGCATCCTATCGATGCAGGATCAGCAGGCCCCGTGAGGCTGCAGTGTCGGCAGCTGCTCCCGGTGTCGAACCCTGCACTTCTGGGCACCAAGCCCCTCAAGTCCGGTTCCCAATCCTGCGCCCTTTGGCGCCGAGCCCCTCTGATGTTGCCGAGCGCCTCCAAACTGCGCGCGCAGATAAGAGGCGCTCGGCGAGTTGAGAGGCGCTCGGCGAGTTGGGAGGGGCTCGGCGTAGTCGAGAAGGGTGTTACACCCGGGTGTGCGCCCAGACGACGGCCTGGATGCGGTCGCGCACCCCGAGCTTCTGCAGCAGATTTGAGACGTGCGTCTTGATGGTGGCTTCGCCGAGGAAGAGTGCTTTGGCGATCTCAGCGTTCGAGTGCCCCTCTGCGACGAGTGCGAGAACTTCGCGCTCGCGCTCCGTGAGCCCGGCCGCCTCCATCGCCGCGCTCGTGGCGTCGAGGGCGGAGACAGCTTCACGCGCTGGGGCAGCCGCATCTGCGGCGGAAACGGCGCCGCCCCCCGTGCTTCGTTCTGCCGCAACGCGTTCGATGACGGCACGCGTGACGTCGGGCCCGAGCAGCGCGTTGCCGGCTGCGAGTGAGTGCACCGCGTCGATGAGTTGCTCGGCGCGAGACGTCTTGAGGAGAAAACCGCTGACCCCCGCGGCGAGGGCGTCGAAGAGGTACTGCTCGTGACCGAACGTGGTGAGCACGAGCACCGAAGGTGCGGCATCAGCGGGCGCTGCAGTGAGGATGCGGCGCGAGGCCTCGATGCCGTCGAGCACGGGCATCTCGACATCCATGCAGATGACGTCGGGCGCGAGTTCGGCGGCGAGATCGACGGCGATTGCGCCGTTCTCGGCCTCACCGACGACCTCGATGTCGGGCTCCGATTCGAGGATGATGCGGAAACCCGAGCGCACCAGCGCCTGGTCGTCGACGAGGAGCACGCGAATCATGCGGGCCTTTCAATCAGGGCGGATGCTGAGGAGTAAGCGGGCACGCTGGCCCGCACGATGAACCCACCGCGCTCGCGGCGGTCGGCGGTCACGGTGCCGCCGACGGCGCCGATGCGTTCGCGCATGCCGCGCAGCCCGAGCCCGGAGCCGGCAGCACGCTGGCCGAGCTCCTGGCGCACGCCGTCGTCTGAGATCTCAACCTCGGTGGCGTCGGGAGTGAACCGGAGGCGCACCTCGGCGCGGGCGCCGCGGCCGGCATGCTTGCGCACGTTGGTCAGTGCCTCCTGCACCACGCGGTACAGGGCGACGTCGACGAGCATCGGGACCGGGCGCGGTTCTCCGGCGACGATGAGCGTTGCCGGGGTGCCCGAGCTCTGTGATTCGGAGACCAGCGTCGAGAGATGAGCGACACCGATGGTGGTCGGAGCCGAGGCGTCGCTGCCCGGGTCGCGCAGCGTGCCGAGCAGTGCGCGCAACTCGGCGACAGCGTTACTGGCGCTCTCTTCGACGACTTCGAGTGCGGCAACCGCGCGTTCGGGGTCGCGCGCGATGCTGCGTCTGGCGGCAGCGGCTTGAATGCCCATGACCGATACGTGATGCGCAACGACGTCGTGCAATTCGCGCGCGATGGCGATGCGATCGAGAGCGACCGCCTGCGCCGCGCTCGTCTGCCGCTCGAGTTCGAGCTCGCGCCCCTGCGCCTCGAGCAGCGCCTGTGCACGCGCTGCGTTCCAGGATCGCTCGCCGAAGAAATAGGCGCCGCCGAAGTACAGGAGATTGGTGATGATCTGAATGACGGCGTACGTCGCGTACGCCGAGAAGATGCCCGAGCGAGATATGCCCGGAAACGCATCCTCTTGCGATGACGCGATGATGAGCGTGATCACGAGCCACACGATCATGATCACGCCGATGCCGACGCGCGACCACACGGCCAGCGCACGGCGCCGCTCCCAGGCGCCCACCGTGTACATTGCACAGAACAAGCTGATGTTGACGATGAGTACCTCGGGTACACCGAACTGCCCGCACACGAAGAAGCCGATGGCCACCACGATGGCGACGGGCACGGGGTACCTGCGACGCACCGCGAGCGGCAGGGTGGCGAGACCCAAGCCGATGACCCACACCCAGCCGGGCGCCGGATTCTCATACATGCCGGTGCGCGCATACAGGAGCGCCGTGGTAGCGGCCGCGAACGCGAGGAGCACCGCGAGGCCGATATCGGCGCGCAGCGCGCGACGATCGGGCGCGGGGCGACTCCAGGCGGCGTGTGGCTGCATGACTCCAGCGTAGGGGGAGCCGCCGACATCGGGCATCCGCCCTGAGGGGGAGCGCCGGCCGCGCCGGGCGATCCCGCAGTCATTCGCTCGGGGGAAGCGCAATGTCGACGGCACCCGCCAAGCTGGAGGCAACGACAGAAGGGATCGAGATGATCGACATCGCAGGCGTCACCCGCAGCTTCGGCGACCGACGCGTGCTCGACGACGTGAGCTTCACGGTCGAGGGCGGTCGCATGACCGGCTTCGTCGGGGGCAACGGCGCGGGCAAGACCACCACCATGCGCATCATTCTCGGGGTGCTGTCGGCCGACGCCGGCACGGTGAGCCTCGACGGGTCGCCGCTTACCCCCGCAGATCGGGCGCGCTTCGGCTACATGCCCGAAGAACGCGGACTCTACCCCAAGATGCAGGTGCTCGAGCAGCTCGTGTACCTTGGCAGGCTGCACGGCTTCAGCGCGCCAGACGCGAAGGCGTCGGCGACCGAGCTCATCGAACGGCTCGGCCTCGGCGAGCGCGCAACCGACACGCTCGAGAGCCTCTCGCTCGGCAACCAGCAGCGCGCGCAGATCGCCGCGGCCCTCGTGCACCGCCCGTCGGCGCTGGTGCTCGACGAGCCGTTCTCGGGGCTCGACCCGATGGCGGTTGAGGTAGTGCTCGGCGTGCTGCGCGACTATGCCGCGCAGGGCGTGCCCGTACTCTTCTCCTCGCATCAGCTCGACATCGTCGAACGCCTCTGCGACGACGTGGTCGTGATCGGCGGGGGCAAGATCCTCGCCTCGGGTTCACGTGAAGGGCTGCGTGCGCAGCACTCCGGCAGCAGCTTCGAGCTCGAGGTCGTCGGCACCGGAGCCGACGCCGGGTGGGTGCGCGAGCAGGCCGGCATTACGGTGACGCATCTCGACGGCGGGTTCGCCCGCTTCGACGCCATCGACGAGCATGCCGCTCAGGGCGTGTTGACCGCCGCCGTGCAGCAGGCGCAGCCCGGCGTGACGGTGCGCCGATTCGCCCCCATCACCCCGTCTCTGGCCCAGATCTTCAAGGAGGTCGTGCGATGAACGCCCCCACCCCCGCCGCGACGCAGTCGTCGCGATCAACGTCGCGCCCCGTGAGCGGCGCCCAGGGCGCCTGGCTCGTCGCCGAGCGCGAGATCACCACGAAACTGCGCAGCAAGGCCTTCCTCATCTCGACGGCGATACTGCTGCTGCTCGTGCTCGGTTCGGTGCTCTTCAGCGGCTTCATGGCGAAGAACGGTGGGTTCGCCAGCGATACCTCAGTGGCGGTGGTCGGCGAGGCCGCCGCGACGGTCGATCCGCTCGACGGCAACGGCTTCGAGGTCACCGAGGTGGCGGATCGCGCGGCCGCCGAACAGGCCGTGCGCGATGGCGAGGTCGACGCCGCGGTGGTGCCGGGTGGCGATACCCCGGTGGGCCTCACCATTCTCGCGAACGACAGCCCTCCGACCGGGCTGCTGCAGGCGCTCTCGGCATCGCCGTCGGTCGAGCTGCTCGAGCCGACGAGTGAGAATCCCTTCCTGGCCTACATCATTGCGATCGCCTTCGGCGTCGTCTTCATGATGAGTGCGATCACGTTCGGCACGACGATCGCGCAGAGCGTGGTCGAAGAGAAGCAGACGCGCATCGTCGAGATTCTGCTGGCCACTGTCTCAGCGCGCACCATGCTCGCGGGCAAGATTCTCGGCAACAGCATTCTCGCGCTCGCCCAGGTCGTCGCGATCGCGGCGCTGGCCTCCGTGGGCATGCTCGCGACCGGGCAAGACCTGCTGTTGGGCGAACTTGGCACGGCACTGATCTGGTTCGGCATTCTGTTCGCGTTCGGGTTCGTGCTGCTCGCCGCGATGTACGCCGCGCTGGCCGCCCTGGTCTCGCGTCAGGAAGACATCGGCTCGGTCACCAGCCCCGTCATGATGCTGGTGATGCTTCCGTACATCGGCGTCATCGTGTTCTACGACAACCCGACCGTGCTCGCGATCATGAGCTACCTGCCTTTCTCGGCCCCGGTCGGCATGCCCATGCGCCTCTACCTCGGCACTGCCGAATGGTGGGAGCCGATCGCATCGCTCGGCATCCTCGCCGTGTCGATCGCGATCGTCATCTCGATCGGGTCGCGCATCTACAGCAACTCGATTCTGCGCACCGGCGCCCGGGTGAAGCTGGGCGACGCACTCAAGGGATAACGGGCAAACCTGCGAGACTGCGGGCCCGGGGCGTTGGTGCGCTCCGGGCCCGCAGTGCGATGTACGCCGATACGCTGGTCGCATGGCACCCGAGATCGACTGGACCGCGCTGCAGCAGGCGGCACTCGCCGCTGCGGAGCACGCGTACGCGCCCTACTCCGGCTACTCAGTCGGGTGCGCCGCACTGGTCGACGACGGCCGGGTGATCACCGGCTGCAACGTCGAGAACGCCAGTTACGGTGTGACGCTCTGCGCCGAGTGCGCGATGGTCGGCCAGCTGCATCTTGGCGGGGGCGGGCGCCTTGTCGCGTTCACCTGCGTCGGCAACGGTGAGGTCATTACCCCCTGTGGGCGCTGCCGCCAGGTGCTCTCGGAGGCCTCAGCCCCCGGCATGCTGCTGCAGACTCCCGCGGGGCTCGCCACGATCGAGCAGATGCTGCCCGAAGGGTTTGGCCCGGCAGCGCTCGCGACCCCCTAGCAATGTCGGCGCCCAGGAGTAGTCTGCTCGGGTGAGTTCCGAACACCCCTCCGCCAGTCAGCCCGCTCCCGGCACCACCCCGGCACCCAAACCCGACATTCGGCCCTGGCCGGCACTCTGGTCACTGGTGCTGGGCTTCTTCATGATCCTGGTCGACACGACGATCGTGTCGGTGGCGAACCCGTCCATCATGGAGGGGCTCGAGACCACCATGGTCGCTACGCTGTGGGCGACGAGCGCGTACCTGCTCGCGTACGCCGTTCCGCTGCTCATCACCGGGCGACTCGGCGACCGCTTCGGCCCGCGCCGCATCTACCTGTTCGGGCTCACCGTCTTCACACTGTCGTCGCTCGCGTGCGGGCTCTCGGGCACCATCGAGGCGCTTATCATCGCCCGCGTGTTCCAGGGCCTCGGCGCCGCACTCATGACGCCGCAGACCATGGCCGTGATCACCCGCATCTTCGCGCCTCGTGAGCGCGGTTCGGCGATGGCCGTCTGGGGCATCACCGCCGGAGTGGCGACGCTCGTCGGCCCGATCTTGGGCGGCGTGCTGCTCGACGGCTTTGGGTGGGAGTGGATCTTCTTCATCAACGTGCCGGTCGGCGTCATCGGGTTCGTGCTCGCGATGCGCTACGTGCCGCAGCTCGAGACCCACGCTCATCGCTTCGACTGGGTCGGCGTGCTGCTGAGTGCCGCGGGAATGTTCATGCTGGTCTTCGGTATTCAAGAGGGCGAGAGCTACGACTGGGGTCAGATCTGGGGCCCGATCTCGGTGTGGAGCCTGATCGTGCTGGGCGTCGTAGTGCTGGCGCTCTTCGTGATCTGGCAGCGGGTGCAGCGCGGCGAACCACTGCTGCCGCTCGAAATCTTCCGTGATCGCAACTTCTCCGTCGGCTCCTCCGCCATCACGATGGTCGGTCTCGCGGTCACGAGTATGGGCCTGCCGCTCATGTTCTACTACCAACTCGTGCGCGGCCTGACGCCGACGCAGTCGGCCCTGATGCTCGTTCCGATGGCACTGCTCTCCGCGGGTCTCGCGCGGCCGATCGGCCTGCTCATCGACCGCACCGACCCCCGCCGCATTGCCACCCTCGGCCTCGTGCTCGTCGGTGCCGGCATGCTGCTCTACAGCTTCCTGCTGCAGCCCGACACCCCGCTCTGGCTCCTGCTCGTGCCGAGCGCCGTGCTCGGCATCGCGAACGCCTGCATGTGGGGTCCGCTCGCCTCGATCACCACCTTCAGCCTCGCACCCGAACTCGCCGGTGCGGGCTCAGGCGTCTACAACACGTCGCGCCAGGTCGGCGCGGTGCTCGGGTCGGCCGCGATCGCCGCGCTCATGCAGTCGCGCATCTCCGCCGAACTCGGGGCGGGCGCGGCCGATGGTATGAGCGGCGGTGAATCAGCCGGGGCCGCGGGCCAGCTGCCCGAAGCGCTGCACGCGGGCTTCGCGACCGCGATGGGGCAGTCGCTCTACCTGCCGATCGCCGCCATTCTGCTCGGTGCCATCATCTCGCTCTGGTTCGGTCGCCGCCCGCAGAAGGCGACCACCCGGCCGGTCGAGGTGCCCGCCGAAGCCTGACCTCGCGAGTCGCGAACGCCCCACCTGCCATCACCTCGCCCCGAACGAACGGATCCCTTCATGATTCTCGCCTTCTCCGTCGCCCCGTCGGGCACCGGCAACGCCTCCGTCTCAGATGCCGTCGCCGAGGCGGTGAAGATCGTGCGCGCCTCCGGGCTGCCGCACCGCACGTCATCGATGTTCACCGAGATCGAGGGCGAATGGGACGAGGTCTTCGACGTCGTGAAGCGCGCAACCGAGGCAGTGCTGCCGTTCGGCTCACGCGTGTCGCTCGTGATGAAGGCCGACATTCGCCCCGGGTTCGAGGGCGAGCTCGACGGGAAGCTGGAGCGGCTTGAGGCGGCGATTGAGGGAAACGAGTAGCCGCGCTCCATTAGCCAGGTGGCCATGAGCCGCCGGCCAGCGCTAAGTGCAGTGCAACCAGATCGCCGCAAGCTTCGCATCCGCGCCGATGCAACTGCGATGCGTCCGAGCTGCAGAGTGTGTGGAGTTCGTCGAGCAAGGCGGTGACACGCCCTTGCCGGCTCCGATGGGCGAGGAGATCGAAGAACGCGGGGGAGCGGAGCGCGAGCAACTCGCATTCCGCCACCGCATCGAGCTGGGGCTCCGAGCGGCCAGTGCACGTGCACGCGCTGGAAACTGCCGCCAGATCTTTCCGAAGCTCCCCCTCGTACAGGGTGAATGCCTGATCGAGGAGTTCCTCGATTCCTGAGAAGTAATAGGTCAGCGATCCCAAGGGCACTCCCGCCCGCGCAGCGATGCGCCGGAAACTGGCGCCACGCAAGCCGCCCTCCGCGATCACGCAGAGCGCTGCGCGTGTGATGACCTGCTTCCGCGGTTCGGACCGCGCCGTCGAGGTCATGCATTTCTCCGATCTTCCCAACATGCCGCAAATCGTGCATGGATGTCTTCGAAGCGTACGGTGACCGGGTCGCCAGCGGTGCGCCTGCATCAAGTTGGGACGCCCATTCGGATGTTCTGCCAATCGGAGTGTCCCGTTTTCGACTTTTCCAGACATCAGAGCGCGATGTTTCTGTGTTACTTTCGTCGCATATTCCGACACTCAGTGTGGAGATTTAGGAGGTGCGCGATGACCGGTCATGCCATTGTTTCGACCCGGCGCGTGAATGAGTTCCGAGCCGCCGATCGAGCCCGAGACTCGATTCTCGAAGCCTTGGATGCGGAGATCACAGGCGTGCGCCCCATGATCGCCCGCTCGTGGTACCGCAGCCGAGCTGCGGGCGTGGACGGCTCGGCCGATCGAGGTATGTTCGATGCCGGTCGAGTCGACGAGTACACGCTCAGCGCCGCAGAGCCACACCTGCGCAAGCTCGATGAGGTCGCGTCTGACCTCGGCGGATACGTGAGCTTGACGGCGCCGAACGGTGCGCTCATTCACCCCAGTTTCTTGCGGGCGGATGACAGTTTTCCCGAGGGATACTCGCTGCTTGAAGAGAGCTGCGGCAGCAACGGCGAGGGGCTCGCGCTCGAAGAAGGGCGCGGCGTTTGGCTCGCGCCCGAAGAGCACTTCCGTGAAGACATGCGTGGCAACTGGTGCTTCGGTTCGCTCGTCCGCGACCCGTTCCACAACCGTGTGCGTGCAGTGGTCGGCTTGACCTTCCCTGAAGCGAGGGTGTCGCGCATCGATCCGGGGTCGACGCTGCTCATGCTCGAGGGTGTGTCGTCCCGCATCGAGCACGATATCGCAACACGTACGTCGTCGAAGGAGCGGGCTCTGCTCGACGAGTACCTTACGGTGACCCGGCGCAGGGGCGACACCCCCATCATCGCGATGGACGGCAAGAATTCTCTGATGAACGCGGCGGCAACGTCGCGCCTCCAAGACAACGATCTCGCCATCATCGAGGGCTATGCCAAATCGGTGATGTCATCGGGCCGCTCAAGCACTGCGACGGTGTCGCTCAGCGGGCTCGGCTCGGCTGAGCTGACACTGACGGCGGTGCAGCTCTCGGGGGCGAGCGTCGGCGCGATTGTCACGGTGAGGCCGCGCGCTGAGCAACGCACGCTGCGCCGTGCGGCGAGCACAGCCCCCGCGACTACCTCCGAGCCGGCCTCGCAATCTTTCGCTCTCACTCAGTTGCGCCAGCGACTCGTCGGTGCGAGCGAAGAGTTCGAAACGACGCTTGCCCTGGCCGCCCGCGCCATCGAGCAATCTCGGTCCGCAGTCATCATTGGCGAGGCGGGCACGGGGAAGCGGCGGCTCGCTGGTGCGATTGCAGCGTTGCGCGGCAGCAGCGTCTTCGTCGATGCGCGCCATCGCAATAGTTCGTTGTCGCTCACCGAAGAAGTGGCCCAGTCGCTCGGAGCGCATCCCGACACGCTGGTGATCGGTCACGCCGACGAACTCAGTCAGCTCGACGGCATCGATCTCGTGCGCACCATCGGGGCGCACCCGACGGCAAAGGTGATCCTGACCGCGCATCGCGCGACGCCGACCACTCTCCGCATCTCTGAGTTTTGCGGCGCCCTTGAACTCGAAGTGGCGCCGCTGCGCAACCGGCGGGAAGACATCCCGCTGCTCGCGCAAGCCATTGCCGCCGATCTGGGCGACAAGAAGCTCTCCCGGAAGATGCTCTCTGCACTCATGAACTCTGACTGGGAACGCAACGTTGAGCAGTTGCGATCGGTCGTGGTCAATGCGGTCGAACGCGCCCGGGGCGGCGAGGCGACAATGGATGACCTGCCGATCTCGTTCCAGCGCGTTGCGTCGACCGGGCGATTGTCACGGCTCGAGGAAGCCGAGTACAGCGAGCTTCGCGGTGCACTGCGTGAGGCGCAGGGCAACCGTCGTCTGGCGGCATCGATGCTGCAGATCGGGCGCTCGACGCTCTATCGGCGCATGGACTTCTTCCGCAGTCGGGGGCTCGACCTCTAACTCGATGCACACCCGCTGCTGACGCGGCACAACACCCAGGCATACCGCTGAGACCGTGCAATCCACGGTCTCAGCGGTACGCCATTTTTTGGCGTATTCCCGTGTACCGATCTGGGACGTTTCGGGCTCGGCTGCGGGCGGTGGAATGGTCACACCCCGCGAACGGAACTCGATTTCGACTGCGGACCTCAACCGTCACAGACGAGAACAGGATTGCTGCACATGAACCGCGAAGGACAGGGGACCATCCTGGTCGCTCCCCACCACTTCCCCGATCTCGACCGCGAGCACGCGCTCGCGAAGGAGCTCAACTACGAGCTCGTCGCCGCAAGCGATGTCGACGAGTTCCGCGAGGGCCTCGCCGGCGCTGAGATCGTGATGATTACGCCCTACGCCAAGCTGACGGCGAGCGACTTCCCGATCATGCAGCAGTGCAAAGCGGTGATTCGCTACGGGATCGGGTATGACAACATCGACGTCGATGCGGCGTCCGCGGCGAACATCCCGGTGTCGATCGTGCCGGGTACCGCCTCGGAAGAGGTCGCGTCGCACGCGTTCTCGATGGGTCTCGCACTCGCGCGTCGCCTCCCCGCAGGCGATGCCGCGATTCGTGATTTCGCCTGGGGCGGCATCATCGGTTACGACACCCCGGTGCTCTCGCAGCTGGAGGTCGGCGTAGTCGGTCTTGGACGCATCGGCGCCCACGTCGCGCGGATGTACACCGCGGTCGGGGCGCAGGTGCGCGCGTACGACCCGTTCGTGACCGAGAGCGAGTTCGCCCTCGCAGAACTCGATGACATTCTCGAGAACTCCGATGTGGTGTCGCTCCACCTGCCACTGACCGATGACACCTGGAATCTCATCTCCGGGGAGGTGCTCGGTCGTATGCGTCGCAACTCCGTCATCGTCAACGTATCTCGTGGCGGGCTCGTCGACGAGGAGGCTCTGGCTGAGGCCCTGAATAGCGGTCACATCGCCGGCGCAGGCATTGACACGTTCGTGCAGGAGCCGCTCGACGCCGAGCACCCGCTGCGCAAAGCCCCCAACACCATTTTGACGCCGCATATTGCCTGGCGTTCGAACCGTTCGACGGGTGCGCTGCAAGACGGTGCAGTGGATCGCGTACGCCGCGCGCTCACCGGGCAGCCGCTGATCGACCTTGTGAACTGAGAAACGGGAGACAACGACGTGAATACCAACACCGCTGCCGAGCGCATCAAGCACGAAGTGCTCGCCGAAGATCCCCATCTGCGTCGCGGGCCGCGCGGCTTCCCACTGCTTCCCGGTGGCTACGGGCGCTCGACCTACTTCACGGGGGAGCCCAGCCCGTACGCGATTCGCGGCGTTGGATTCCGCGTGTGGGACGACCGAGGGCGCGAGCTCATCGACGCCAACAACAACTTCACCTCGCTGATCCACGGCAATGCGCACCCCGAGATCACCGAAGCCGCCACCAAGGCGCTTGCGGCCGGCTCGAGCTGGGGCATTCCGAACCTCTGGGAGTGGGAGCTCGCCGAGCTGCTGCTGAAGCGCTTGCCGTCGCTCGACCAGGTGCGCTTCACCAACTCGGGCACCGAGGCTGTCATGTCGGCGTTGCGTATCGCGCGTGCTGCGACCGGTCGCGACAAGGTCATTGTGACCAAGGGCGGTTACCACGGGACGTCGGACGTCGCGCTGGTGCCCGGCGGGCCGTCGTACACGAAGGGTGTGCCTCAGGGCGTCATCGACGATGTGACCGCGGTGCCGTTGAATGACATCGAGTTTCTGACGCAGGCGGTCGAGTCGGCGCCGCAGGCGTACGCGGCCATCATTCTTGATCTGCTGCCGAACCGCGCCGGCCTGCTCAGCATCACTGAAGAGTTCGTGCGGGCCGCGCGCGATCTTGCGACAAAGCACGGCATCGTGCTCATCATCGATGAGACCATCAGCCTGCGTCTCGGCTACAGCGGCCTGAGCGGCGAATACGGCGTCGAGCCCGATCTGCTCACGACCGGCAAGCTCATCGGCGGAGGATTCCCCGTGGGTGCTGTGGCCGGGCTCGGCGCACTCATGGCTGAGGTCGATCCGACGCGCGCCGGCAACCTGCCGCACGGCGGCACGTTCTCGGGCAACCCCGTCAGTATGGCCGCGGGCGCAGCAGCAGTGCGCCTCTACACCGCGGGCCAGGTGCAGCGACTCAACCGTCTCGGTGATGCAGTGCGCACCGCTGTGGGCGAGCGCATCGCGGACTCCGGCTGGGAGGTGCGCGGCCGTGGCTCGTTGCTCCGCGCGGTTCCGGCCGGCGCCGAGAAGGTCGCCGAAGACGTACAGCACCGCCTCTGGTGGGCGACCTACGAGCGAGGTCTGCTCGGATCCCCGGCGAACCTCCTCTCTTTGTCGACGGAAATGGACGAGAACGTCGGCGCGGATATCGTCGACCGACTCGCCGACGCCGTCAATTCCGTAGCCGCCGGCACCGACCGCGCCTGACTCGAAAGCAGCGACAGCGATGAAACTCGTTTCATACAACCACCCCTACGGCGCCCGCGGCGGCGTGCAGATCGGCGAGGCCGTCTACGATCTTGAGCGTCTGCTCGCGGATGCTGATGCGGCTGACCGCGGGGCCCCGAGCTCGGTCAAGGAGTTCCTGGCCTTGTATGGCGATCGTTTGGCCGAACTCGGCGAGGTCTTCGACAGCGCCAGTGACAACGCGATCGGGGCGCTGGTCGGCCCGGTCGCTGAGGCCGGGCTGGTCGGCCCGGTGCCTGATCCGGCGAAGGTGCTGTGCGTGGGCCTGAACTACAAGGATCACGTCGCCGAGACCGGGCGTGCCCTCCCCGAGTTCCCCGACGTGTTCACGAAGTTCGCGTCGACGCTCATCGGTCCGTTCGCCGAGATTGGCGGCGCCGAAGTCAGTGACAACCTCGACTTCGAGGGCGAGGTGGCCGTGGTCATCGGCCGTCGCGCCTCGAAGGTCAGCGAAGCAGAAGCGCTCGAGTATGTCGCGGGTCTCGCCCCGCTGAACGACGTCACCGCGCGCGACCTGCAGTACCGAGGTACTCAGTGGACTGCGGGGAAGGCGGTCGACGGTTCGACGCCGTGGGGCCCCGCGCTCGTCACGCTCGACGAGGTCGGCGACCCGCAAACCCTCGATCTCGTCACCCGAGTCAACGATGTCGAGATGCAGCGCTCGAACACACGGCATCAGATCTTCCCGATCGCCACGATCATCGCTTACCTCTCAAGCTTCCTGACCCTTGAACCCGGCGACGTGATCGCCACCGGTACCCCGCAGGGCATCGGGGCGAAGCGCAACCCGCCGGTGTGGATCGCTCCGGGCGACACCGTCGAGATCGAGATCGAGCGCGTGGGCACACTGCGCAATCGCGTCGCCTCGGTCTGATCCGCACCACGATCACACTTCACTCCGCACTATTCACGAAAGACACACATCATGAGTCAAGATCTCACGGGCGCCGACGAGGCGCGGTACCGCATCGCCGTCGATACGGGTGGCACGTTCACCGACGTCGTCGTCGGCTCCAGCACCGGTGGCATGGCCGTCGGTAAGGCCCTCACGACCTACGACCGCGTCTTCACCGGTTTCGAGGCGTCGGTGCGCCGCGCCGCCGAATCGGTGGGTTGGGACGGCGACGCGGTGCTGCGCAACGCGGACGTCATCGTCTACGGCACGACGCACGCGACTAACGCCGTGCTCACCGGCAAGGTCGCGAAGACCGCGCTGTTGACGACCACGGGGTTCGCCGACACCCTGCTGCTCCGCGAGGGCGGCCGTCGTGAAGCCTTCGATTCGAAGGCCGCATACCCGCCGGCATATATTCCGCGTAACCAAACGTTTGAAATCACTGAGCGCCTTTCCGCCGAAGGCGAGGTGCTCGTACCGCTGGATGAGGAGCGCACCCGTGAGGTGCTGCGCGGGCTCGCCGAAGACGGCACCGAAGCGATTGCGGTCGGGTTCCTCTGGTCGATCATCAACGATGCGCACGAGCGACGCGTCGGCGAACTGATCGAGGAAGAACTGCCCGGCATTCCCTACACGCTCTCGAACGAGGCGAATCCCACGATTCGTGAGTACCGGCGCACCTCGGCTGCGGCGATCGATGCCTCGCTGAAGCCCTTGATGGCGGATCACCTCGGCAATTTGCGGGCAGACCTCGTCGAGTACGGATTCACGGGCGACCTGCTCGTCGTCACGTCGGAGGGCGCGGTGCTCGACGTCGCCGACGTGCTGAACCGCCCCGTGCTCCTGCTCAACTCGGGCCCCTCGATGGCCCCGCTGGTCGGCGCAGCTGCCGCGCCCAACCGCGACACGGTCGTGGTCTGCGATATGGGGGGCACCACCTTTGACGTGTCGCTCGTCGAGAACGGCATCGTGCGTCACACTCGAGAGGCATGGCTCGGTGAGCCGTTCGTCGGGCACCTGACCGGTCTTTCTTCCGTGGCGGTGACGAGCATCGGCGCCGGCGGCGGCAGCATTGCTTGGATCGATGGCGGTGGCCTGCTGCGTGTCGGCCCCCAGAGCGCGCGCAGCACACCCGGCCCGGCCGCATACGGCCGCGGGGGCGAGGAGCCGACGGTGACCGACGCGTGCGTCGCCCTCGGGTACCTTGACGCCCAGGGCTTCGAGGGCGGCTTCACGCTCGACCGCGACGCCGCGACGCGTGCTATCGACAGCCGCATCTCGGGACCGCTCGGACGCGACACGCTGCAGTCGGCTCAGGCGATCCTCGACGTGTCGGCGAACCACATGGCGACCGCAATCCGTCAGTCCTCGCTTGAGCAGGGCGTCGACCCGCGCGGCGCTCTCATCGTCGCAGGCGGCGGTGCGGGGGCGATGGTCGCAGCTGCGATCGGTGCGCTGCTCGAAGCCGACACCGTGTTGATTCCCGCAACGGCGGGCGTGCTCGCCGCATACGGTGCGCATCGCGCGCCGATCGCGACTGAATTCCTCTCGCCGCTGCACAACGACACCCGCGCGTTCAACGTGAGCTCCGCTGCCACAGCGCTGCGCGATCTCTCGGGCAAGGCCGCGGTCTTCGCGGAGCGATTCAGCGGCACTGACGCGGTTATCTCGTACTTCGTCGACGCTCGGTACCCGGGCCAGGCGTGGGATCTCCGCGTGATCCTCGACGAGGCCCCGTCGCCTGAGTCGGCAGCTGAGATCGTCGAGCAGGCTTTCCATGTCGAGCACGATCGTCGCAACGGTACCCATGATCCCGACAGCCGCGTCGAGGTCATCACCTGGGGTGTGCGCGTCGAGATTCCGCGACCCGAGCTCGTCGCTCTCGTCGGTTCGAACGATTCGACGCCTGAAGTGCATCGCACCGACGACATCGTGTTCGGTGGCAAGCCCTTCGCGACGGCGCGTTACCGCGGCGTCACGCTGAGCCCCGGAGACCGCATCGCCGGCCCCGCGGTCATCGACCAGCCGACGACCACCATCGTGGTGCCGCCGGAGTGGGACGCTCAGCTCGACGACCGATCCAACATCTACCTCACCCGCAAGGAGGCGTGACATGACACGCGAATTCGACCCGGTGAAGCTCTCCGTTCTCGCCAACGCTTTCGACGGCATCGTCCGCGAAATGACGAGTGGACTGCTTCGCTCCGCACGTTCATCGGTGATCAACACGGCGCGCGACTTCTCGTGCGCGGTGCTCACCGCAGACAACCAACTGCTGGCTGCAGCGGAGGGCGTGCCGGTGCACGTGTTCGGCGCCGGCCCGTTGGGCGAAGACATGGTGGAGCTTCACGATGACATTCGTGAGGGCGACGCCTTCCTGCACAACGACCCCTACCGCGGCAACTCGCACGCGGCCGACCACTGCATCCTGGTGCCGATTTTCATCGAGGGTCGCCACCTGTTCACCGCGGTGACGAAGGCGCACCAGGCCGACTGCGGCGACTCGCTGCCGACGACCTTCTTCGCGACGGCTCGCGACGTCTACGAAGAGGGCGCGCTCATTTTCCCGTGCGTGCGCGTGCAGCGCGATTACACGGATATCGACGACATCGTGCGCATGTGCCGTGCGCGCATCCGCGTGCCCGATCAGTGGTACGGCGACTACCTCGCCTCGGTGGGCGCATCGCGCATCGCAGAGCGTCGCATTCAGGAGCTCGCTGAGAAGTTCGGCGCCGATGATCTCGTCGACTTTGTCGACGCGTGGTTCAACTACTCGGAGCGTCTGGCCCAGTCCACGATCGAGACGCTGCCCGCGGTAGAGCTCCACGGTTCGACCGCGCACGATCCGTTCCCCGGAACCGGCCCTGACGGGGTGCCGTTGCAGGCGACCATCGCGGTGCGCCCGGAGGAAGGACGCATTTCGATCGATCTGCGCGACAACCCCGACAACCTGCCGAACGGACTCAACCTGACTCGCGCGACGGCGACGGGCGCGGCGCTCGCGGGTATTCTCTCGGGCCTGCCCGAGAACCTGCCGAGCAACGCCGGTACGTTCCGACGTATCGAGGTGCAGCTGCGCGACGGATGCGTCGTCGGGGTGCCGAAGCATCCGTTCTCGTGCTCGTCGGGAACGACCAACCTCGCCGACCGCGTCGTGAATCTCGTGCAGGCGGCGTTCGCGCAGATCGACGATGGCTACGGTGCCGCCGAGGGGGCCGCCGGACAGGCCCCCGCGAAGTCGGTGATCTCGGGCATCGATGAGCGCAACGGGAACGCGTACGTGAACCAGATTCTCGTCGGCGGCGTCGGCGGCCCGGCGACCCCGTTCGTGGACGGGTGGCCCACCTACCAGCGCCCGGTGTGCGGTGCGCTGCTGTACCACGACAGCGTCGAGGTCGATGAGCAGCGCTACCCGATCCTGGTGCACGAGCGCACGCTCGTCGCCGACACCGGCGGCGCTGGGCGCCAGCGCGGCGGCCTTGCAACGCGGGTCGTGATGGAGGCTCGTGATGAGGAGGTGACGCTCACCTACGGCATCGAGGGCAAGCTGAACCCGCCCCAGGGCGTGCGCGGCGGTCATGGTGGCACCGAGCCAGAGGCATGGGTCATCGACGCTGCATCGGGGGAACGCAAAGAAATCCCGATCGTTGGTCGCTACGACCTGCGCCGCGGTGAGAAGGTTGTTTCGATCACCCCGGGCGGCGGCGGATACGGGGACCCCTTGGAGCGCGAGCCCGAGGCCGTGCTGACCGATGTCGAGGATCTGCGCGTGACCCTCGAGACGGCGCGTGACATCTACGGTGTCGTCATTTCTGACGGTGCGATCGACACCCAGGCGACCTCGGCTCAGCGACGCGATCTGCTGGCCGCGCGCTGAGCGTGTGTCTCAGAATGGGACACGTTGCACGTGGCCCATTCTGAGAATCTAGAAACACTGAACGGGCGAACCGCTACGGTTCGCCCGTTCGTTTCTCAGGGCGGCGAACAGTGCGCCGTCCGACCCCAGAGCCGTCGCGAACGCGCGGCTCACCGAGAAATGTGATTGACGGAGAAGAATCATGGAACCCATTCGAGTCGGCATTATCGGCGTCGGAAATGTTCTGAACCAGTACCTCGACAAGATCGGCGTGCATCCCGATGTCGATATCGTGGCGCTGGCTGACGTGAACGAAGCAGCGGTCACCGCGCGCGCTGAGGAGTACGGCGTGCGCAAGGCGCTGAGCCCCGACGAATTGCTCGCGGACCCCGAGATCGAGCTCGTGCTCAACCTCACCCCACCGAAACTGCACGCGCCAGTCAGCCTGCAGGCGATTGCGGCGGGCAAGCACGTGCTGTCGGAGAAGCCCTTTGCCACCTCTCTCGAAGAGGCGCAGCAGATCCTGGACGCCGCGAAAGCGGCCGGTGTCTACGCCGGTTCCGCCCCCACCACCTTTCTAGGTTCGGGAGCGCAGACCAGCCGCAAGTTGATCGATGACGGGTGGATCGGTGAGCCGGTCGCCGCATTCGGCTCGTTCGTGAACCGCGGCTACGAGCACTGGCATCCCAACGTGGATCCCTTCTACAGCCCCGGAGCCGGCCCGATGCTCGACATCGGGCCCTACCTGATCACCAACCTCGTCAACATCTTCGGACCAGTGCGCCGGGTGTCGGCCTCGGCGGCTAAGTCTTCTGAAACCCGACCCCGCCCCGACGGATCCGGCGGGTACGAGGGCGAGATCCCGATTCAGACGCCGACGCACATCTCAGGGTCGATCGACTTCGAGTCGGGCGCCGTGGCGACAGTCGTCGTGAGCTGGGACGTGTGGAATCACAATCTGCCGCACTTCGAAATCTACGGCACCGCCGGTTCGATCGCTGCTCCGAACCCGGATCACTTCGATGGAGCCCCCGTGCTGCGTCGGGGCGAACCGCGCGACCTGGCGCTCGATATGACGCCTCCGGGCGGTGGCGACTGGCGCGAGACCGCGCTGACGCATCGGGATGATGCATACCGCGGGATCGGCCTCGCCGAGTTCGGCCACGCGATTCGCGCCGGTGTCGAGCCGCGCACAGGCGGTGCCTTCGCGTATCACGTGCTCGAGGTGCTGCTCGCCTTCGAGCAGTCCTCGCAGGAGAGCCGTCATATTGACATCGCGAGCACCTGCGAGCGGCCGAGGCCGCTGCCTTCGGTCGGCCCGCACGAGCCGTATCGATTCGATTGATATTCGACCAGAACGCCCCGGCCCCGACCGGGGCGTTCTGGTCTCTCAAGGATGAGAGCACCGAGATGCCCCAGCTGATGACCCAGACCCGCGCTGCTCGTGGACAGCTGACCGTTGCCGAGCTGGTCGCCATGCCGCATCTCGGCCTCGAACTCGCCGCGGGGGCGGCAGGCCTCGAACGGCGGGTGCAATGGACACACACCTCTGAGTTGGAAGACCCGGGTCCGTGGCTCGAGGGCGGCGAACTGCTCATCGTCAACGGCTTCGGGATTCCGGAGGATGGCCCGGGGCAGACGGAATACGTGCGGCGTCTTGCGCAGCATCGTCTCGCCGGGGTGGCGGTGAGCGTGCGCGCGCCGGAACTCACTCCTGAGATGCTCGCGGTCGCCGACGAACTCGGTTTCCCTGTGATGAAGATTCCTCGCCAAGTGCCGTTCATTGAACTGTCGTATCTGGTGGCCAATGCGAGCGAGCGGTCGGCGCGGGATCGCCTGGCCAGGCACCTCCGCATCTTCGAGACGCTCCGATTGCGCAACGCGATCGACAGCGACGTACCGGGTATTTACCGCCAGCTGGAGCAGATTTCCGGGTACCGGCTTGCGCTGATCTCGCCTTCGGGTCAGGCGCTGCTCGATGACTGGGCCTGGGTGCCGGATATCGACTGGGAAGACGCGCTCCAAGCCACCGACTTGCGGGTGGTGCCGGGCGGATACCTCGTGCCGCTGTTCGTCGGCGATCGGGTGACCGCGTATCTGGTCGGCGTTGAGCACGACGAGGTGTCACCCGAGGGTCTCGCGGCCCTGCAGCACGTGAGTACCCTGGCTGCGCTCGATGCCATTGAGGATCAGCGCAGGCGCGAAGCCGAGCACCGCAAGGGCGGTTCGGCGCTGTTGCGGGCCATGGAGGCAGGTGCGCCCCATGCCGAAGTCGAACGACGACTGCAAGATGCCGGGCTGGTTCGCGACACGCCTTTCCGCGTCGTCGCATTCGGCCGCATCGCTCATGCGCTGCCCGAGACTCGCGCGCGGGATTGGCTGGCGGATCGCCGGATCCCACATGCCATCCTGTGGCAGGAGCAGCTCATCGGTGTGCTCCAGTGCGGCGACGAGCAGCTTTCCGCACTCGGATCCGCACTGGGCGCCTCCATCGGAGCCAGTCCGACGAGTACAGCGGCGTCAGAGATTCCGCGATTACTGAGACAGGCTCGGTGGTCGTTGAGTCTCGCTGTCGAGACCGACGCTCCCGAAGTCATTTTTACCGAGCGCCAACTCGGTCTCGCACGCTGGTTGAATCCTGATGCGCGCACCATGGAGCGACTCGCCGAAGACACGCTGCGCCCCGTGCTCGAGCACGATGCCGCACAGGGGTCAGAGCTTTTTCACACGCTCGCGGTGTACTTCCGGCAGCACGGGCGCATGCGCGCGACTGCGGGGGCGCTCTTTGTGCACGAGCACACGCTGCGGTACCGGCTGAATCGCATCGAGCAGCTGACGGGAAAGAACTTGAAGAATATGCGCGAGGCATTCGAGCTCTGGCTCGCGGTCGAGGCCCACGCGCTCGTCGCTCGTGACGACGACGAATAGCATGCCGTAGCCCCTGCGCGTTCTGTGATGCGCAGGGGCTACGGCATGCTCAGTTCTGCAGTGCGCCGTGCGCGGTCTCGCGCGACAGCATGACGCCCGTGATTCCGATGACCGAGGCGGCGACGCCGAGCCAGATCACGCTGAGCCAGGTGTCGGTGGCGCTGAGGAGTGCGAACGAGATCAGCGGGGTGAGCCCGGCGAAGGCGGAAGCGCCCTGGAACCCGATCGACATCCCTGTGTATCGCACCTTCGCGGGAAAGAGCTCGGCGAGGTAGGCGGAGAGCGGGCCATAGGTCGCTCCGACGAAGAACAACTGGCCGCCAACCGCGAGCACGATCGTGCCGAGCCCGGAACTCGGTGTGAGCAGGGTGAAGTACACGGGGAGCCAGAGCAGGCAGCCGATGAATCCGATGGCCAGCACAGGCTTGCGGCCGAAGCGGTCGGAGATGGCTGCCCAGCTCAACGACACCACGATGTAGAGCACCTGCGCGATCGTGATTGACCAGAGCACCATGCTGGCGTTGAGCCCGAGATGCGTGGTGGCGTAGGGCGTCACGAATACGAGCGAGAGCTGATAGTAGACCAGCGACAGGCAGATGGCGATGCCGCAAAAGACTGCACGTCCATGTTGAGCGAAGAGTTCGGCGATCGGCAGCCGTTCTCGCTTGGCGGGCTCAGCTCGGCGCGCTGCCTGCATCTCGAGAAAGGCGGGAGTGTCGGCGATCTTGGTGCGGATGTAGGCCCCCACGATCAGGAGCACCGCGCTGATCAGGAACGGAATGCGCCAGCCCCAGGCCTCAAATTGCGCTGGAGTGAGCGTGCCGAGCAGAATCGCGAGCAGCGCCGACGACATGAGGAAACCGAACGAGGCACCCACGTTCGCGATCGTCGACAGGAAGGCGCGGTGCCGCGTTTCTGCCGCGTGTTCGATGATGAGCGTCGCAGCACCTGCGAACTCGCCGCCGACGGCAATGCCCTGCACGAGGCGCAGCAACACCAGCATCACGGTCGCCCACCCGCCGAGTACCGCAAACGTGGGGAGCAACCCGAGCAGTACGGTGCTGCCGCCCATCAACCAGACCGTGACGACCAGCATGCGCTTGCGTCCGATGCGATCCCCGAAGTGGCCGAAGATGATGCCACCCACCGGCCGCGCGAAGTAGCCGACGGCGAGGGTGCTGAACCCGAGCAGCACCTCTGAGACGGGGTCACCCGGCTCAAAGAAGAGTCGGCCGAGAACGAGGCCTGAAAGAGAGGCGAAGATGAAGAAATCGAACCACTCGAGCACCGCGCCGACGGTGCTCGAAGCGACGACTCTGACCAGCGAGGTGCGTGCGGTGGTCGGGGGAGCGGAAGTTGCAGTGTGCATGAGTACCTGTGATTCGTCGTTGAATGAGCGCTCGGATCGCGAGCTGTGCAACTAAGTGCTCGGCCGACAGTAACAGCGCTCCACGACGCGATTCATTGGACGAACATATGAACTCACTTCAGTGGTGTTGGGCAGAAGTGACAACCGAGACGGCGGCCTCACAATCCGCATCTGCAGATGAGTAGCATCGAGCTCTGCCGTGCGCTGACGCGGAGCCCACGGTGCACGATCGAGCGATTCTGTGTCACCCCGTACGTCGAAATCTGGAGCCCGAAATGCCTGCATCACAGACCCTGGTGGTGAGTTTGCCAGACCCACAGTTGCGGCAGCGGATCAGGAATTTTCCTGATGTTCGCTACGTGGCGTGGGATTTGTCGACGCCGCCTCCCGAGGCCCACATCGACGTCGTCGTGCTGCCGTATCTCTCGTCGATGCGGCCGATCCACGCCCTGACGCAGGTGTCGAGTCGTCTGGTGCAGAGCCCGGCGCTCGGCTTCGACGGGATCGCTGCTCTGCTGCCGGCCGGCGTGACCTTCGCAAACGGAGTCGGAGTGCACGAGACAGCCACAGCCGAACTCGCGCTCACCCACGTCCTCATGGCTCAACGGGAGATGCACCGGATGTACCGGGACCAAATGCGCGGCCGCTGGGAAACCGAGGATCGATTCGTGCCGGGTCTCGCCGACCGTGAGGTGTTCGTTGTGGGGTACGGCGGGGTCGGTCGCGAAATCGTGCGCAGGCTCGAACCGTTCGGACCTCGGCTTTCGGCCTTCGCTTCACGGCGACACATCGCCGATGACGGTCGCCAGTTGGGATCGACGGGGGATCTCATCGCAGCGCTGCCCTCCGCCGATGTAGTCATCCTCGCGGTGCCACTGACTGAGCGCACGAGAGGAATGGTGGATCGCGGTTTTCTCTCGCGTATGTCCGACAATGCGTTGCTCGTGAACGTCTCACGCGGCCCCGTTGCCGTGACCGCCGACCTCGTCGGTGAGATCGGTCGACTGCGATTCGCACTCGACGTGACGGATCCCGAACCGCTGCCGGCAAACCACCCGCTCTGGAGCGCGCCGGGGGTGGCGATCACTCCGCACGCTGCGGCGGGCAGTCGTGCCATGGGGCCGCGGATGGTCGCCCTCGTCGAATCACAGGTCTCGCGCCTGCGCACCGGCGAGGAGCCGCTGCACGTCGTGATTCGCACGTAGTCAACTGGCCAGTATCAAAGTGGGACACTTCCGTTCATCAGCCCGATGGGAGCCTGAATCGGTACGCGGCGGCCCCGGTCGCCGACCCCGCTTCGAACTTGAGGAGAACCCATGAGCAGCACGGCCGCTGCCGTTGCAGGTATTGGTGACCCGAAGGCGCCCGTGCGGCGTCGCACCGTCGCCCAGGCGATTATCGAGTACCTCCAGGTGCAATACAGCGAACTCGACGGCGAACGTCGTCGCCTGATTCCCGGCATGTACGGAATCTTCGGCCACGGTAACTCTGTGGGTCTCGCGCAGGGCATCGATGAGTACGGCGTCGACTTCCCCCACTATCCGGGCAAGAACGAGCAGAACATGGTGCACGCCGCCATCGGCTTCGCCAAGGCCTCGAACCGCGCGGCAACGCTTGCGTGCACCGCATCGGCGGGTCCGGGTTCCACAAACATGGTGAGCGGTGCGGCCACGGCGACGACGAACCGTCTGCCGGTCCTGCTCTTCCCCGCCGATATCATCAACAACCGCTTCGGTGACCCGGTGCTGCAGCAGATCGAGCACCCGATCGAGCGCGACGTGTCGGCAAACGATTGCTTCCGCCCGGTCAGCCGGTACTTCGATCGCATCACGCACCCCGGTCAGCTGCTCTCCACGCTGCCCGAAGCAATGCGCGTACTCACCGACCCCGTCGATACCGGCGCGGTCGTGGTCTGCCTGCCGCAGGACGTGCAGGGGGCCGAGTTCGACTTCCCCGAGGCTTTCTTCACCCCGCGCGTGTGGCACATCCGCCGTCGTTCCGCAGTGGAGGAGGAACTGGCGGGTGCTGCGGAGATCATCGCTGCATCGCAGCGTCCCATCATCGTCGCCGGCGGCGGCGTGCGCTACTCGAAGGCGCAGGAGGCGCTGGCCGAGTTCAGTGATCGCTTCGGCATCCCCGTCGTCGAGACGTACGCCGGCAAGGGTGCGGGCCCGGTCGGCGCGCTCGGACTGGGCGGTCTCGGCGTGACGGGTACCGTCGGCAGCAACCAGATTGCGGGCGAGGCTGATTGCATCATCACCGTGGGCACCCGTCTGCAAGACTTCATCACGGCGTCGCACTCGATCTTCCGTCACCCCGACGTGCAGATCGTCAATCTGAACGTCGGTGCGTTCGACGCGCACAAGATGGGCTCGTTCCCGGTCATCGGCGATGCCAAGCGTTCGCTGCTGTCGCTGCATGAGCGGCTGGCCGAGGCAGGCTTCGCACCGGTCGACAGCTACGCGGACGAGATCGCCGCGGCGCAGGAGGAAACGCGCAAGGTGCGCGATCACGACCTGCAGGATTTCCCTGACGAGAAGATGAGCCAGGCGCAGGTCATCGAGGTGCTCAACCAGCGCATCACGGCACAGGACGCGCTCGTGCTTGGATCGGGCGGCGTCGTCGAGGGCATTCACAAGGCCTGGGACCCTTCCAACGGTGCAGAGATCCACTTCGAGTATGCGAACTCCTGCATGGGTCATGAGATCCCTGCGGGTCTTGGCTACCGCCTCGCACAGCAGAACACCGATGGTGAGGTGTACGTGCTGATCGGCGACGGCACCTACTTCATGCAGCCGACGGAGCTCGTCACCGCGGTGCAGGAGAACCAGAAGATCATTGTGATCGTCATCGATAACCGTGGGCACCAGTGCATCTGGCCGCTGCAGGCGTCGAAGGGCGGCGGGCAGGAATTCGGCACGCAGCTGCGCGAGCGCAATCCGATTTCCGGTCGTCTTGACGGTCCGATCGTCGACGTCGACATCGCTGCGAATGCGGCGAGCATGGGGGCTGCGGCCTGGTCGACCGACACGGTTGAGGAGTTCACCGCGGCACTTGAAGAGGCGCAGTCGGTCTCGGGCCCAGCCGTGATCGTCGCGAACGTCGAGCAGTTCCGTTACCTGTCGGGCAACGGTGCGTTCTGGGACGTGGGCGTTCCGCTCACCTCGCAGCGCGAGGTCACCCGCGAAGGCGTGGCCAAGCACGTCGCGGGTCGCGAGCGCCAGCGGTACTACGGCGCGACGGTCGCTCCGAGCGAGCGCTGAGTCAGCAGTAGGCGTGGGCCAGACGGGCGGGATCTTTTCGGGATCCCGCCCGTCTCCTGCATCAGGCGCCGCACGGCGCTCACCAGATATTCAACGACGAAAGAGAGACACCATGGGCGCATTCGCGGTCATCAATCCTGCAACCGGTGAGACGCTGGCGGAGTATCCTGCGGCGACGGACGCCGAGGTCGAGGCGGGCATCGCCGCGGCCGACCAGGCCTACCGCGATTGGGCACGCACCACCACGCTCGAAGAACGTACGGCTGCTGCGGCGCTACTCGCAGAGCTGTTCGAAGAGCGTGCGGAGGAGTTTGCCGCGATCATTAACCGTGAGATGGGCAAGCCGATCGCGCAGGGCATCGGAGAGACCAAGTTTTCGGGTTCGATCACGTCGGCCTACGCGCGCAAAGCCGCGGAGTGGCTCGCCGACGACGTGTTGTCGGTCGACGATGGTCTGCGCACGTTCGTGCGCTATCAAGGCATCGGCGTGCTGCTCGGCGTGATGCCGTGGAACTTCCCCGTCTACCAGGTCGTGCGTTTCGCCGTGCCGAACCTCATCCTCGGCAACACAGTGCTTCTGCGGCACGCCTCGCAGTGCCCCGAATCCGCGCTGGCACTCGAGCGCATCTTCCGTGACGCCGGATTCCCGGAGGGTGCCTATGTCAATCTCTTCGCCACGCACGACCAGATCGCCGAGATCATCGCGGACGATCGGGTACAGGGCGTCTCGCTGACCGGATCAGAACGAGCCGGCGCTGCCGTTGCCGCCCAGGCAGGCAGGCACCTCAAGAAGTGCGTGCTCGAGCTCGGCGGTGCAGACGTGTTCTTGGTGCTCGACACCGATGACCTCGACCACGCTGTGGAGCATGCCGTGCGCGGGCGCATGGACAACAGCGGTCAGAGCTGCACCGGGTCCAAGCGCATCGTGGTGCTCGATCAGTACTTCGACGAGTTCTCCGAGAAGTTCGCGCGAGCGCTCGGTGCGCAATCGCATTCGGCCGGCGACTTCGGCCCGCTCTCCTCGACCGCAGCAACCCGTGAACTCGCCGATCTCGTGAACGGCGCTGTCGACCAGGGAGCCGAGATTCTCATCGGTGATGGTGATCCGGAGGGCAACGTCTTCACCCCGACCATCCTCACCGGCATCACCCCGGCGATGGATGTGTACAGCCAAGAACTCTTCGGTCCGGTCGCGCAGTTGTACCGCGTGAGCAGCGATGCCGAAGCCATCGATCTCGCCAATTCATCGCCCTTCGGCCTCGGCTCGGTGATTATCTGCGACGACCTCGAGCGTGCGGAACGGGTCGGATCCCAGCTCGACGTCGGCATGGTCTTCATTGGAGCCGCGGGCCTCAGCGGTGCCGATGTGCCCTTCGGCGGCGTGAAGAAATCGGGGTACGGGCGCGAGATGGGGCAGGCGGGGCTGCTGGAGTTCGCCAACAAGAAGCTGTTCCGTTTCGCAGAGGGGGCCGGTCGTTGATCGCACTCGACCACGTGGGTCTCGCCGTGCCCGATCTGGAACAGGCCATCATGTTTTTTGAGGAGATGTTCGCCTGCGAACTCGTCTTCACCGCAGGGCCTTACGACAACACTGGATGGGTATGGCCCGGCGAAACTGAGCCCGAAGAGCTGTCGCTGCGCCTCGCGGTATTGCGCCAGGGCGACACCTTGAACATTGAGCTGTTGGAGTACACCAGCCGCACTCGAGAGCTCCCGGATCGCCCGCCTCGCCCGGCCGACCCTGGCGGGCAGCACATCGCCTTCTTCGTGGAGGACATCCATGGGATCGAGCGTCGACTGCGCGAGCGCAGCGACGTGCACTTCATGAATGCGACCGAGACCGAGTACGACAGCCCCATCGAAGGCACCGAATGGTGCTACTTCCTCACTCCGTGGGGTCAAGCGATTGAGCTGATCAGGTGGGAGGCGGGTTTGCCGTACGAGCGTTCTACCGCGCGGCGCATGCTCGCGCCGCACTGGCGTCGCGGAATCGATCGCGTCGAGGCCGCGCGATGAACGCGGCACCGCTGCGGTTTGCCCTCATCGGCACCGGGCGCATCGGGCGGGTGCACGCGGCGAACATCGCCGCGAACGACGCCACCCAGCTCGCCGTCGTCGCCGATCCGATGATCGCGAGCGCGAACGAGGTGAGTGCCAGATTCGGAGGCACCGCAGTCAGCGACCCGCTTGCTGCGGTCGATCCGGCGCGAGTCGACGCTGTGGTTGTCGCGTCGCCCACTCCGACGCACATCGACCTCATCACGGCTTGCATCGAGCGGGGCATCCCGGTGCTCTCGGAGAAACCGATCGATCTCGACATGAGCCGCATCGATGAGCTGCGTCCACAGGTGCGCCTCGCCGCGAGTCCGGTCGCGATCGGCTTCAATCAGCGTTTCGATCCCGCGATTGCCGAGGTGCGGCGGCGGGTGGCGGCCGGCGAGATCGGTGAAATCGAGCAACTCGCCATCACGAGTCGCGACCCCGGGCCGCCACCGGCGGCCTACATCGCCGTCTCAGGTGGCATCTTCCGTGACATGACGATCCACGATTTCGACCTCGCTCGCTTTTTCGTGGGCGACATCGATGAAGTGACCGCGGTGGGGTCGAGTCTGTTCGACGCTGGCGCGCGCGAGCACGACGACTTCGACACCGTGGTCGTCACGCTCAAGGCCCGCACGGGAGCGATCGTGACGATCACCAACTCTCGCCACAGCACGTATGGCTATGACCAGCGCATCGAGGCCTTCGGCGGCGGTGGATTGCTGAACGTCGAGAACGTGCCGGCGAGTCTCGTGACGGCTTCGAACGCCACGCACGCCGCAGCCCGCGGTCCATACGTCGAACAGTTCCTCGAGCGGTATGCGCGCGCATACGCGAACGAACTCGATGCCTTCGTCGAATGGGTCCGCAACGGCGCTTCTCCGAGTCCAACGTTTGAAGACGGACGTGCTGCGCAGGTGATCGCGGAGGCCGCGCATCGGTCCGCACGTGCCGGGCGCACAGTGCGGACCGACGAGTTCAACTGAGCGCGCCGTAGAGGTCAGGGCGGGGAGGCAGCGCGATGCGCTCCTCCTCGCCGCTCGTGAGTGCGCGGTGAATCGCATCGGTTACCGCGGTCGCTGCGAGTCCATCCCAGGAATTCGGCCCGTGTGCGGACGAACCCGCTCCCAGTTGATCGACCCACTCCTGCAGCTCGGTGTCGTAGGCCTCGACAAATCGTTCGCGCCAGTCCTCGGCTATTGCGCGAGAGGCTCGCCCTGATGCGCGGATTCTGGGGCCGCGTTCGGTCACGAGTTCGCTCGTTCCGTGCTGACCCACCACCTCGGCCCGGATGTCGTATCCGTACGCTCCATGTGCCGACGCTTCGACGTCGATCGATACTCCGCTTTCGCTGCTCAGCACGACCAGACACGGGTCGGTGAGGCTCAGTGGAGCACTCGGGTTGTGCCGCGTCGGCAGCACCCGTACACCGACGATCTCCTCGTCGAGGATCCACCGTGCTGTGTCGATCTCGTGCACGATGGCGTCGTTGACGACCTGCTCGGTCGTATACCCCGCCGGCACGCTTCCCATGCGGTGGGCGCAATGCAGTAACAGTGGAACACCCAATTCGCCAGACGCGACGGCGGTGCGCAGCAACCTGAACTGTCGGTCGTACCGCCGCATAAAGCCGACTTGCACGAGGCGTCGCCCGAGAGCGGTCTCCGCCGCAATGATGCGTTCGCAATCCGCAAGGGTCGTCGCGAGCGGTTTCTCGCAGAACACCGGCTTCTGTGCGGCAATGGCGGCCAGAACGAACTCTGCGTGCGTCGCTCCCCAACTCGTCACGACGACGGCATCAACTTCAGGGTCATCCACCAGTTCGGAGGCGTCCACGACACGGCACCCCGGAATGCCAGCAGCGATTTCGATCGCGCGTGAAGCGTCGGCGTCCGCAATGGCGACCACGTGCGCTCCGGAGATGACCGCGGTCAACCGTCGAATATGGTCCTGTCCGATCATTCCGGCGCCGATGACGCCGATACGCGTACTCATAGTGCTCCTCTCCATAGAGGCGGGGTGCGGCACCGGTGCTCAGTACCGCACCCCGCTCAGGGCATCAGTTGAGATAGTCGCCGACGTTGTCAGCGGTGATCAAGGTGGCAAGCCGAGCGTAGACGGGATCCACCGACTTGCCTTCGAGTGCGTCGAGTACAACGTTCGCGGCGGTTTCGCCCTGGCCGGTGAAGTCCTGTGCCATCGTCGCCGTGACGATGCCCTCTTGTACGGCTTCAAGTCCGGCCGGGTCGCCATCGACACTCACGAACGCTGTAAAGTCTGCATCCCGTTCTGACTCCTCAATCGCGAGTGCTGTGCCGATCGCGGTTTCATCGCACTGCGCAACTGCGCCGACCAGACTGCCCGCTGGAAAACGCTGCAGCGCATCCTCGGTAGAGCGTTTCGCTTTGTCGCGCGAGCAGTCTGCCTGGAATTCGAAGGCGATATTGAAGTTGGCATTGATCGCTTCGTCGAAGCCGGTGCGACGGCGATCCGTCCACGACGCACCATAGGTTCCGGCGATGAAGAGAATGCTGCCGCCATCCGGCAGCTGCTCGTTCATGTATTCGGCCTGGGCGCGCCCCGCCTCGGTTTCATCTTGGCCGATGTAGCTCGTGATATCGACCTCGGCGTCCTCCGGAAAGGCAGTGTTGACGGTGAATAACGGAAGGTTGGCATCGTTCACCAGTTTTGCGGCACGCTGGCTCGTCTCGCCGTCGATCGGCTGCATCACGATGGCGTCGACACCGCGAGTGATGAGGTTCTCGACTTCGGTGAGCTCCACCGAAGTGTCGCCCTTAGCGTCGGTGGTGATGAGCTGGGCGCCACGGGCATCCGCGACCTCGTGCATCGCTTCTCGGATAGGCGCGGTGTTGGGCGCGGCCTCGTCGTAGAAGACGACGCCGATCACGGGTCCGTCTGCCGTGCCTGCTGCACTGCAGCCGCCGAGCGCCAGTGCCGAGACACCCGTGATTGCGATGACGGGGAATAGACGTTTCATCATTGAACAGTGCTCCTCGAATCGTGTTGAGCAGGGCCCGAGCGAGGAGAGGCGGGTCGCGTTCACCTCTGAACGTGCTCCTGCAGGCAAAGTGTCCCGGTCTGAGCGATCCCGCAGGTGTGCCGGGATGGGACACCTGCGGCTGAGTGATCCGAGCGTGTGTCGGACGCTGTCCCAAACTGGAACAGCGTCCGATCGTGGGGGCTTGCTCTACTGGAGCGGAAGTCCAGTGAGGACAGCGAAGGAGCGACCAAACGATGCAGCGACGATCGGCCAAGATTCAGATCGACCGGGCCAAGGTGCTCATCACCGGGGCCTCCTCGGGAGTGGGGGAAGCGGCTGCCAGCCTCTTCAGTGCTCGAGGTGCCAGCGTGGCGCTGCTCGGGCGGCGAATGACGGAGCTGGAACGCGTGCGATCGTTGCTGAGCGGTACATCGATCGCACTTCCCGTTGACGTTTCCGACGAAGAGAGCGTGATCGACGCCGTGCACCGTGCCGCGCGTGAACTTGGCGGCATCGACATCGTGATCAACGCGGCCGGTGTCGCCGAAGCCGCTGAAGCGGAACACATCACGGGCGATGCTTGGCGCGCAGTGATCGATACCAACCTGTCGGGCACCTTCTACGTTTCACGAGAGGCCATTCCGTATCTGCGCGAGTCGGGAGGCTGCATCGTGAACGTGGCCTCCGATCTCGCCGCGATGGGGGCCCCGGGGCTCGTGCACTACTCCGCGTCGAAGGCCGGAGTTTTGGGTCTGACTCGAGGCCTCGCGGTCGAACTCGCGCCGCGGATTCGCGTGAATGCCGTGTGCCCCGGCCCAATCGATACCCCCATGATGCAGCAAGGACTGAGCGCAGCTCCCGATCCGGGGCGCGCTCGGCGAGAGAAAGAGCTCAGTGTGCCGCTCGAGCGGTTGTCGACCCCTGAAGAGATCGCGAAGTCGATCTACTTCCTCGCGGTCGATGGAACGTTCGCGACTGGGGCGGCGCTGCACGTGGACGGAGGTACGTCGGCCGCCTAGGCCGCCGCACCTGAATCGATTGAAGACCACCGAAGAACACAGGAGGAGCACCATGTCCCACCCACGCGCGATGCTCATCGTGCCCGAAGGGCGACCCGTACCACCGATGGATTCGTTCGCGAGCGAGGCCGAGGTCACGGTCGTCAGAACCGCCGATGAATTCCGGGCAGCGCAGCCCGGCACCGAGATTCTGTTCTTGAACGACTTTCGTACACCGCTGCTCCGCGAAGTCGGCCCGGGCGATCTGAAGTGGATTCACACTTCGAGCATCGGTGTCGATGTACTGCTCACGCCAGAGATTGTGAACAGCAACATCGTGGTGAGCAACTCGCGAGGGGTGTGCGAGCGGCCGATCGCCGAGTGGATTCTCGGAGTCATCGTCATGTTCGCGAAAGACCTGCGACGCACCGTCGAACTGCAGCTCGAGCGTACGTGGCTGCACCGCGAGACGGAACCGATTCTCGGCCGCAAGGTGCTCGTCGTCGGTCCTGGCCCGGTCGGGCAGGAGACCGTGCTGCTGCTTCGCGGGGCAGGCATGGAGGTCACGGTGGTCGGCCGCTCGGCCCGCATCGATGACCGCCTCGGAGAGATTCACGCGTTCTCCGAGCTCGATGAGCTCCTGGGAACGGTCGACGACGTTGTGTTGACAATGCCACTGACCGAGGAAACGCGAGGACTGTTCAACAGTGAGCGATTCGCCATGATGCGCCAGGGGGCGCGACTGGTGAACGTGGGCCGCGGTGCCGTCGTCGTCGAGCAAGACCTGCTTGACGCCATCGATTCCGGGCATCTCGCCGGGGCAGCGCTCGACGTGTTCGAGCAGGAACCGCTGCCCGTCGAGCATCCATTCTGGTCACGGCCGACGATTCTCGTGTCCCCGCACGCGTCGGGCGACCTCGTTGGCTGGCGTGGGCGCGTCGCCGAGTGCTTCGCGGCAAACTTGCGCAAGTGGAAGGCCGGAGAACCGCTGAACGACGTCGTCGACCTGAAACGCATGGGGGTCACCGCCGGGTGATCCTGCATGACCTCTGACGAGGGCCGGGCGAAGGAGAGCCCGGCCCTCGCGTGTTCCAGGCTGGGACATTCGCGCGCAAGTTGCCGTATCTAGGGTTACTCTGCAAGCAAGATCGTTCAATGACGAGGATTTCATGACAAGCGCAACACAACACGCAACGGAGAACGCCGAACCGGCGCCGAAGCATCGTCTCAGCGGGAACATGGGAGTCGGGGAGCTCGTGATGAGCGTGCTCGCCTTCTCATCGCCGCTCACCACTGTCGCCGGATTCATTCCGGTTCTGCTCATGTTCAGCGGACACACGGCTCCGGGCATCTACCTGTTGCTCACCGTCATGCTGCTGATCTTCTCGGTCGGTTTCGTGCGCATGAGCCGGAGCGTCGAGAACCCGGGCGGTTTTTATGCCTTCGTGACGGCGGGGCTCGGAAAGCCGGCAGGCCTGGGCGGCGCACTGCTCGCGCTGTTCGGCTACTTGTTCATCGGCTTCTTCGCGCCGTCGCTCTTCGCGGTGACGCTGCAGGGCTTCGTCGTGAACACCCTGGGCGGCCCCGACATTCCTTGGTATTTCTACGCCCTCGCCATCATCGCGATCACGACCTTCCTCGCCTACAACCGCATCGACCTCTCCGCGAAGGTGCTCACGGTCGTTATGCTCCTCGAAGTCGTCGTCGTGGTCACCTTCAACGTGTTCGCCTTCGCGACGAATGCTGGCGACGCGGGCCACGATGCAGGCTTCGCGCTGCCGTGGATCACCGACGCGGGCCTGGGCTTGGCCCTGCTCTTCGCCGTTGGTAACTTCTTCGGCTTCGAGGCAACCGTCATCTACCGCGAAGAGGTGAAGAACCCGGAGCGCACGATCCCCCGTGCAACATATCTCGCCGTGATCGGCATCGGCATCTTCTACGCGGTCGCCGCGTGGGCGTACATCGCGTTCCTCGGGAGCGACTCGGCGCAGGCTGCGGCCGAAGCGAACACTGTCAACCTGTTCGGCGACGCCGTGACCGGTCTGATCGGCAAGACGTTCGCAGACATCGCCGTGGTGTTGCTGATCACCTCGATTCTCGCCTCGATGCTCTCGATCCAGAACATTGCCGCGCGATACAGCTTCTCCCTCGCTGTCGACCGGGTACTGCCGGCAGCCCTCGGCAAGGTACATGTGAAGCACAAGTCGCCGCACCTCTCGGCTCTCGCCGTGGGGCTTCTGTGGGCCGCAGCGATCGTCCTCTTCACCGTGCTCGGGGTACCCCCGGAGAACCTCTACCCGGTTGCCAGCGGCAGCGGCACGTTCTCCGTGCTGCTCCTGCTGTTCATCACGAGCATCGCGGTGTTCGTCTACTTCGTGCGCAAGCGCCGCACCCAGCCCGAGTCTGTCTGGAAGACCTTGGTCGCCCCGGCGATCAGCGCGGTCTTCCTCGGTCTGATCACGTACCTGGCGATCACAAACTACTCCGATCTCATCGAGGGCTCGGTCGTGATGACGGTAATCTTCATGTCGTTCACATTCGCGCTCTTCCTCGGCGGCATCGCATACGCGGTGTATCTGCGTCGACGGAAGCCGGAGGTGTACGCGCGCCTGGGACGCCAGAGCGTGTAATCGGCAGCAGTGCCCAGCAGCGCCCCCAGGAAGCCGGTGAAGAGCTTCCTGGGGGCGCTGCTGCGTGCGGGCTCAGTTCCGGTCGGTGGTGTCTCAAAGCGGTACAAAACCGGGCGCGTCGTGACGCTGATAGTTGAGTAACCGCAGAAGCCGCGCCGCACACGGCGTGAGTTCAGCGGGGCCAGAGATCCATCAACGACGAGGATGACATGACCGACGCACCCTCAGCGACCACTCCGCTGGTCGCCCTCAACAACATTCAGAAAACCTTCGGGGCCGTAACCGCGCTTCGGGGAGTGAGCATCGACGTGCTGCCGGGGGAGACGTTCGCCCTGCTGGGCGACAACGCCGCAGGCAAGTCGACGCTCATGAAAGTGCTCACGGGCGTGTACCAGCCCGATCACGGCACGATCCGCATGGACGGAGACGCCGTGTCGTTCCCGAGCCCCGCGGTGTCGCGTTCCGCCGGCATCGAGATGGTCTACCAGGACTTCGCGCTCGCCGACAATCTCGATGTGCGCACGAACATCTTCCTGGGACGCGAGCCGCAGAAGAACATCATCGGACCCCTGGTTCGCGTGATCGACAAGAAAAAGATGGAGCGCGAGACGAACCGCGTGCTTGAGCGCCTCGACATCCCGATCAATCCCAGACTCAAGGTGAAGCGGCTGTCGGGCGGGCAGCGACAGGCCGTGGCCATCGGCCGCGCTCTCGCGTTCGACGCGAAACTCATCATCATGGACGAGCCGACCGCCAACCTCTCCGTTGCGAAGGTCGACAAGCTCATCGAGGTGACGCAGAAGCTCAAGGACCTCGGGATCGCCGTGATCATCATCACGCACCGTCTCGATGAGGCGTTCGCCGTCGCCGACCGTTGCGCCGTCATGCGGCAGGGCGAGGTCGTGGGTCGATTCCGCATGGACGAGGTCAGTGAATCCGAAGTCGCGCACCTGATCTCACAAGGCACCCTCGACGGGTACGAAGTGCCCGAGGTCGATATCCCCGCTGAGCGCCGCCGCATCGGCAGCACCTCGGCTTCCCACCCAGCAGAGCAGGCACCGACGATCGGGAGCGACGCATGAACACCAACACGGTCGCAGTCATGCTGCGCAAGTCGAATCAGGACGGGCCGTCGCCGGCGATGCGCGTCAAGCATTTCGTGGGCGACTACGGAATCCTCATCATTTTCGCCGCGGTGCTCATCTTCCTCGCGGTTGCCGCTCCGAACTTCCTCACCCTCGAAAACCTCGTCAATGTGGTGCGGCAGTCGTCGATCATCGGCATCATCGCACTGGGCATGACGTTCATTATGATCACCTCCGGCATCGACCTGTCGGTCGGCTCGGTGGTCGGCCTCGCCGGCATGGTGTTCGCGATCCTCGCACCATCGAGCGGCAATGCGCTGTGGATCCCGCTCGTCGTCGGACTCGGAGTCGGTCTGCTCGTCGGCTTCTTGAGCGCAGCACTGGTGGTGTGGGGCAAGATTCTCCCCTTCCTCGCAACGCTCGCGACGATGGCGATCGCCCGTACGGCTGCGCTCGTCATCACCGACGGTCAGGTCGTGTCAGGTTTGAGCGGCCCGGCGGAGTGGCTCGGTTCGGGCTTCATCGGCCCGATTCCGGTGCCCGTCATCATCTTTATCCTGGCAGCTCTGCTCTGTGACTTCGTGCTCAGCCGCACGAAGTTCGGATCGCACGTTTACGCGATCGGCGGCAACGAGGAGTCGTCGAAGAAGGTCGGCATCTCGGTCAGTCGCGTGCTGTTCACGGTCTACCTCATCGGTGGCTGCCTTGCGGCACTCGGCGGCCTCGTCTTGACCGCTCGCCTCGATGGTGCGGCACCGACCGCCGGCCTGACCTACGAGCTGCAGGTCATTGCGGCGGTCGTCATCGGCGGCACCAGCCTCTTCGGCGGCGTCGGCACGATTCGCGGCACCGTTATCGGCGTGCTGCTGCTCGGCGTCGTGATGAACGGCATGAACCTGCTGGGCGTTTCGAGCTACTACCAGCAGGGCGTGCAGGGCCTGATTCTCGCGCTCGCGGTGCTGCTCAACCGTTGGAAGTCCGATTGACCCCCTCCCCGCTGTACCCACTTTCGAAAGGAACACCCATGAATATGCGACGACGCATGTCTGCGGTAGCCGCTCTGATCGCAGTCTCCGCCCTGGCGCTCACTGGATGCGCGAATGGAGCCTCAGGCGATGCCGCCGCCTCCGGTGACGGTGAGCAATACGACATCGGCGTGGTGGTGCTCGACTTGCAGGATCCCGATCTCGCCCACATGGTCGAGGCGATGGAGAGCACCGCGAAGGATGAGGGCGTCAGCCTGCACGTCACCGATTCGAAGAAAGATGTCGCCAGCGAACTGAATCAGGTCGAGGATCTGTTGACGCGCCAGGTCGACGCCGTCATTCTGCAGCCGCTTGACGGAGAGGCCAGCCAGAACGCCGCCAATCGCGTGATCGATGCCGGTGTGCCGCTGTTTATTCTGTCGACCGAATTCGCCGAGGGGGCCGACATCAAGTATGAGAGCTACATCGGCGTCGATGACACGCTCGCGGGCCAGATGCAGGCAGAGTACCTCAACGATCTGCTGCCCGACGGCGGCAACGTCGTCTTCGCCGCAGGAATCTACGGCGCCTCGTGGACGGATCGCCGCAAGTCGGGCTACGACGAGACCATCAACGACAACATCAAGACCGTGGCCGAGTTCCAGGCGAAGGGCAGCCGCGACGAGGCGAAGCGCAACATGGAAGATACGCTGCAGCGCTTCGGTACCGGTGAGATCGACGCCGTTGTGGCGAACAACGATGAGATGGCGATCGGTGCGGCTTCGGCGATCAAGGACGCTGGTCGCACCGATGACATCGCGGCCGTCGTCGGAGTCGACGGCACACCTGCCGCCGTCTCCGCGATCGAGGCCGGCAACATGTCGGCGACCGTGCGTCAGGACTCGGCCGGCCAGGGCGAAGAATCGGTGCGCGTCGTGCACTCCTTCCTCCAAGGCGACGACGTGAAGGATCGCTACACCCTGCCGTTCACCCTCATCACGAAGGAGAACGTCGCGGACTTCGCCGAGTAGCGCGACGAACCACACGACGGGGTGCCCTGCGCGAGCAGCGGCACCCCGTCCTGTTTTGGCACACGTTCGACACCTCGACTGCTACATACACTGCGGGAGTAAGCAGTGATTGGGGTACCAGTATGTCGAATCTGACGATTGCAGCGGCGGATGCGACGCAGCTGCTGAGCGAACTGCGGGCGCAAGGCATCGATGTCGATGATGCGCCCCGCAGGCGTTCGGAATACTCGTTCGACGCGTCCAACTACCGCATCCGCCCGCAAGCCGTCGTCTTCCCCCGAACCGTCGACGACGTGAGATCAGTGATGCGCGCAGCGCGCGCCGCCGGGGTGCCCGTGACTACCCGCGGAGGCGGCACCTCGATGGCGGGCAACGCGGTCGGTCACGGGGTGATTGTCGATCTCTCGCGGCGCTTCATCGATGTCGACACGATCGATGTCGATGACCGCTCCGTTTGGGTCGGCGGTGGCGTGGTCCTCGGCGAACTGCGCACGCTCGTCGAGCGCTCGACGAGCGGCGCACTCACCTTCGCTCCTGACCCGTCGTCGCTCAGCCGTGCGACGGTCGGTGGCTCGATCGGCAATGATGCGTGCGGCAATCACTCCGTTGCCTACGGTCGTATGACGCAACATGTGCGCGAAATCGAAGTGGTGACACTCGACGGCGCCCACGTGCGGTTGGCGCGCGGAAGCATCACCGCGGTGGATCCCCAGGACGCGCAGTCGACTGCGCGCGCAGAACAGCTCACCGCAGAACTACGCGATCTGGCGCAGGCGCATCTCGCGGCGCTCCGTGTCGAGTTGCAGACCATTCCGCGACAGGTATCGGGCTACCATCTCGGTCACTTGCTCCCCGAAGAGGGGTTCGACGTCGCAGCGGCCTTGGCCGGGAGCGAGGGGACGATCGCCGTCATCACTCGTGCCCGAGTCGGGCTGGTTCCTCGACCGGCGACCACCGCGTTGCTGTGCCTGGGGTACGCCAACACCGTTGATTCCGCGCGCGACGTGATGGACATCTTGGCGAGTAAGCCGACCGCGATCGAGGGACTCGACCGATCGATCGTGGAGATCATGCGACATCGGCGCGGGCCGGAAAGCGTCGACGGGCTGCCGAGCGGAGAAGCGTTCCTCATGGTGGAGTTCTCCGCCGATGATGTCGAGGTCGCGCGAGAGCGCTGCGAGCAGCTGCTCGTCACTCTGAGTGCGGCTGGCCGCGTCACCGACTCCGCGGTCGTCACGGATCCTGCGGCCCGCGCGAAGCTTTGGCGCGTGCGCGAAGACGGGGCGGGGCTCTCATCTCGCCGGGTCGATGGCAAGCAGACCTGGCCGGGCTGGGAAGACTCGGCGGTGGCTCCCGAACGGCTCGCCGACTACCTGTCAGAGCTGCTGCCGCTCGTTGAGAAGTACCAGTACTCGGCGTTCATGTACGGCCACTTCGGCGCGGGGTGTGTGCACATGCGTCTCGATTACGACCTGAGAAGCGATCACGGCAGGCGTGACTTCGAGGCCTTCACACGGGAAGCCGCGGACCTCGTCGTTGCACATGGCGGGTCGCTCTCGGGTGAGCATGGCGATGGTCGCGCGCGCAGCGAATTGCTCAGCGTGATGTACTCGCCCGAGATGCTTGACCTGTTCGCCGAATTCAAGCGGGTGTGGGATCCGGATAATCTGCTGAACCCTGGCATCATCGTCGATCCCGATGCCTTCACAGACTCGCTCGCGCTCGAGGGAACCCCCGCACCGGGCCCCACGCTGGGAGAACCGTCGGTGATCACCGAGACCGTGACCATGGGGCTCTCGATTCAGTCGCGCACCCGTCTGCCGCTCGCCAGCCCGTACGTCGGCAATGCGCACGCCTGCATCGGGGTCGGCCGCTGCCGCGCGACGAGCGGTGGATTTATGTGCCCGAGCTACCGCGCGACGAAAGATGAGAAAGACAGCACCCGAGGTCGGGCGCGCGTGCTCCAGGAGCTCACCCGTGCGAACAAGAACAGCCTCGACGGCTGGTTGTCGCCCGAGGTACGCGACGCCCTTGACCTGTGCCTCTCGTGTAAAGCGTGCTCGAGCGATTGCCCAACCGGAGTCGACATTGCCGAAGCGAAGTCAGAACTCATCGACGAGCATTACCGGGGTCGCATTCGACCATTCACGCACTACTCGATCGGTTGGCTGCCCCGCTGGCTGCCGCTGATCGGCTGGTTCTCGAGCATCGCCAACATTGGGGCCCGGATCGGACTGCTGCGCCGGGTTGCCGATTGGCTCGGCGTGAGCGCGAAGCGGCGCCTGCCGGCCTTCCGCTCGCGCAGCGATATCCGGAGACATCTCACCGAGGCGGCTTTTGACGCGAACGGTGAGATCCTCATCTTCGCCGACAGCTTTACGAAGGCATTCCGCCCTGAGGCGATTCCCGCTGCCGCGCGCGTGCTTGGCGACACCGGCCGAACGGTCGGATGCACTGCAGACGCCTGCTGCGGCCTCACCTGGATCTCGACCGGTCAGCGAGATGGCGCTCGACGCAGGCTCGAGCGTCTGATCCGGCGATTCGACGACGGGACAGATCGAGATATCGTCGTGCTTGAGCCCAGTTGCGCCGCAGCTATCCGCGACGAGGGGCCGAAGATGGTGGGCGGCGAAGCCGCCGACCGCGTGGCTGCACGAGTGCGCTCCTTCTCGGTCGCGGTCGATGAGGCCGTGCAGCGCGGCTGGACCCCGACTGCACCAGTGCCCGAGGCAGCGGTGCTGCAAACGCACTGCCACGAGCACGCGGTCTTCGGGTCCGGTGCGCAGAAGCGCGTGCTGGGTGCGTGGGGTGTGCCGCAGATCGTGGAATCGTCATCGTGCTGCGGAGTCGCGGGCAACTTCGGCTTCGAGTCCGAGCACTTCGACATGTCGATGCAGGTAGCCGAGCACTCCATCGTGCCGGCACTGCGGCAGGCCCCAGAGGGGGCGCTCGTGCTCACCGATGGATTCAGCTGCACCATGCAGGTGTCGCAGATCGATCCTGACCTGTCGGGTCAGCACCTCGCACTCGCTCTCGACCCAGCTCGCACGTCTCCCGGAGAACCTCGAGAAGGCAGCGAATGAGTACGCGCATCAATCTGGCCCAGGCTCTGCACGAGGCGCACTCGGCGGCTGATGTCATCGCCCGCCTTTCGGGAGTCAAGCAGCATGACATCGTGCTTACTCTGGGAAGCGGATGGCGCGAAAGCGCCGCGTCGCTGGGAGACGTGGTCGCGGTGCTTCCTGCCGCGGAGATTCCGGGTTTCTCCGGAGGGTGGGTGCCGGGCCATTCTGGGGTCATTCAGTCGATACGTCTCGAGAGCGGCGCGCACGCGTTGGTGATCGGTGCACGCGCGCACCTCTACGAAGGCAGAGGAGTGCAGGCCGTTGCGCACGGCATGCGCACCGCAGCAGCAGCCGGAGCTCGCACTGCGGTGCTCACGAATGGCGCCGGCGGAATCGACCCGACGTTCTCCGTTGGCGACGCCGTGCTCATCAGTGACCATCTCAACCTCACCGCCGTCTCCCCGCTCATTGGCGCTGATTTCGTCGACTTGACCGATCTGTACAGCGAACGGTTGCGTTCGATCGCGCGGCAGGTCGAACCCGGTCTGCAGCAAGGCATCTACGTGCAGCTTCCGGGTCCACATTTCGAAACACCCGCGGAGATCCGTGCGCTCAGCATTCTCGGGGGTCAGCTGGTGGGGATGTCGACAGCGCTTGAGGCGATCACCGCCAGATCACTCGGTATGGAGGTGCTTGGGGTGTCGCTCGTGACGAATGCCGCAGCCGGGCTGAGCGGGCCGATCGATCATCTCGATGTTCTGGCCGAGGGCCGTGCAGCCGAGTCGAAACTTGCTCGCACGTTGAAGCGACTTGTCGACGCGCTGCCGCTTACAGGCTAGGCAGACTCACGCAAGAGCGAACCAGTCTTTCACGGTTTGCATGTCTTTGTCGCCGCGGCCTGAGAGGCACACGACGAGGTCATGGCCAGGCCCGAGATCACGTGCCAGTGAGATCGCCCCGGCGACGGCGTGCGCGGATTCGATTGCTGGAATGATGCCCTCGGTGCGACTGAGCAGCCGGAGGGCATCCATGGCCTCCGCATCGGTGACCGGGCCGTAGGAGACGCGGCCGTTGTCGTGGAGCCACGCGTGCGCCGGACCGACCCCGGGGTAGTCGAGGCCGGCAGAGATCGAGTGCGAGTCGAGCGTCTGCCCATCCTCGTCCTGCAACAAGTAGGAACGGGCTCCGTGCAGAACTCCCGGCCGCCCACGCGTGAGCGTAGCGGCGTGACGCGGCGTATCCACGCCCTCGCCGGCCGCCTCGAACCCGAAGAGGGCGACGTCGGCATCGTCGAGAAACGCCTCGAACATGCCGATCGAGTTGGAGCCGCCGCCGACGCACGAGACGACAGCATCGGGGAGGCGGCCTCGGTGAGCGAGTGCTTGCGCTCGGGTCTCGTCGCCGATGACGCGTTGAAAATCCCGCACCATCATCGGAAACGGGTGTGGGCCCGCGGCGGTGCCGAACACGTAGTTCGTGTGGTCTGCCGTCGCCACCCAGTCGCGGTACGCCTCGTTGATCGCATCTCGTAGCGTCGCGGTTCCGGTGCCCACCGGTATGACTGTGGCGCCGAGTAGTCGCATGCGCGAGACGTTCAGCGCCTGTCGTTCAACGTCGACTGCGCCCATGTACACGACGCATTCGACACCGAGCAGTGCTGCGGCGGTCGCGGTCGCGACTCCGTGCTGCCCGGCACCGGTCTCCGCGATCACCCGGCTCTTGCCCTGACGTTGCGCGAGCAGCACCTGACCGAGCGCGTTATTGATCTTGTGGCTTCCGGTGTGGTTGAGATCTTCGCGCTTCAGCAAGAGCGTCGCGCCCCCGAGGTGCTCGGAGAGTCGCGCGGCCTCTGTGAGTGGCGTCGACCGACCGGAGTAGTTGAGCAGAAGATCGGAGAGTCGCTGTTGAAAGTCGGCGTCTTTGCGCGCGGACGCATACGCTTCGGCGAGGGCATCGACCGCAGTCACGAGTGACTCGGCAATGTACCGCCCGCCGTAGGGGCCAAATTGCGGCCCAACGGTTCCCTGGAGCATCGCTCCGCCTAGTACTTCTGGCGCCCGAGGCGCGCGTAGATGTCTGGTCGACGCGTGCGCAGCACGCGTGCGTAGAGGAAGCCACCGATGAACAATGCGAACGTCAGCCCCATGAAGATCACGGTGATAGCCCCGGAGCCGCCGACCAGCTCGGGGAAGTTCGCGATCGCGACCACGGTCACGACTCCCAGGAACACGGCGCTGATGGCCGGAGCGACCAGCGACTTCCACACCGATTCAGGGGCGCTGCGCCGCTTGCGCAGAAAGTAGACGAACACGGCGGCGCTCGCGATGAACATCAGCAGCAGCACCGAGAACGTGCCGCTCCCGCTGGCCACAACGTAGAGCTGCTCGGGAGGCAGGCTGAGCGCCGCGAACAGTATCGTCGCGAGCGCCCAGACGACGCCCACCGCGAGTGCCGACAGGTACGGCGAATTGTGCTTCGGGTGCACGTGGCCGAGCGCACGCGGCAGCGCATGATCCCGTGCAAGGGAGAAGCCATATCGGGCTGCGATGTTCTGAATCGACAGCATGCAGGCGAGTGTCGAGGTGATGAGCAGGATCGTCATGACGTCGGCGAAGATCTTGCCGAGCAGCAGCACGATCGAGTTGTGGAACAGGTTCGCCGTGTCAGTCGTCGCGGCGGTCTGCACGCCGTCGGTGCCGAAGAACGCCACGTAGGCGGCGGCGGTGGCCGCGTAGAAGAGACCGATGCCGAGCACGGAGAGATACGTGGCGCGTGGGATGGTGCGGGCAGGATCCTTCACTTCTTCACGGTAGATCACGGTGGCTTCGAATCCGAAGAAGTTGCCGATGGCGAAGAGCAGCGCGAGACCAAACGTCGCGTCGCTGGGGCGCGGCAGAGATACCGAGAAGTCGGCACCGCTCGTCACATTGTGCGCGAACGCGGCGACGTCGTACACGACGATGATGAGCACCTCGAGCACCATCACAATGGTCAGCACTTTCGCCGACAGGTCGATGCGGTTGTAAGCAAAGAATGTCGTCAGCACAATGATCGCGAGTGCGTACCAGTACCAGGGAATGTCGGGGCCGCCGAGCGTGTGCACGACGAAGCCGCTCATGGTGACAGCGAAGAATACGGGGGCGAAGTAGCCGATGAAGAGGTATCCGACCAGCGCGAGGAATGCACCGCCGAGTCCAGCCGCCTTGCCGAGCCCAGCAGTGACGAACGAGTAGAAACCGCCGGGGTTCTCGATGCGGCGACTCATCAGTACGAAACCGACCGAGAAGATGAGCAGCATCGCCGTCATGATGAGGTAGATCGCCGGAGCGGTGTTGCCGCCGAACATGAGGAGCACCGGCATGGTGCCGGCGACGGTCGCCAGGGGGGATGAGAACGCGAGCACGCTCATGGCGAGGGTTCCCACGCCCATATTGCCCTGAAGTCGATTGATGGTGGTGGTGTCGAGCGGGGGTTCGACCGCCTGCTGCTGTGTTGCCATGAGATTCACTCGCTGTCGTCGTCATTGAAGACCTGGCGCACCGCACGCGGATGCGGTGCGCCAGGAGGAGAAATGCTGTGGAGAGGGCTGAGGCGCGCGGCCTCAGCAGGGGCGGATCACCAGCCGCCCTGCCAACCGGTGAAGAGACCGTAGGGCAGTCGCTGCGGCTCTTCATCGGGAATGGCGTGCAAGAAGTCAAAGTCGCAGCCCTCATCGGCCTGTGTCACGTGGTCGACGAAGAGACGCCCGTAGCCACGGTTGTACTTGCGGGGCGGCAGCTCGACTTCGGCAAGGCGCCGTGCCAGTTCATCCGCCGGAATGTCGAGATCCAAGCGTTGGGTGGAGACGTCGAGCACGATCGGGTCGCCATCGCGCACCACAGCCAGAGGGCCTCCTGCCGCCGCCTCGGGCGAAACATGCAGGATCGTAGTGCCGAAGGCGGTGCCGCTCATGCGAGCGTCCGAGATGCGCACAACGTCGCGAATGCCACGCTTCAAGAGCTTTTCCGGGATGGGGAGCATGCCCCACTCGGGCATACCCGGTGCGCCGGCCGGGCCGCAATTGCGCAGCACCAGCACCGAATCCTCGGTGATGTCGAGATCGGGGTCATCGATGCGTCGACCGAGGTCGGTCATGTCATCGAAGACGACCGCGGGCCCGCGATGCGTGAGCAGTTCAGGGCTCGCCGCACTGCGCTTGATCACCGCGCCCTTCGGCGCCAATGATCCACGCACGACCGCGATACCTCCGGAGGCGTCGAATGGAGTCTCGAGTTTCGAGATCACCTCGCCGTCGGGCTCGGGCGCGTTCGCGAACCCGGCCGCGAGTGATTCACCAGTCACGGTAATGGCGTCGCCCTTCAGCAACGGTGACAGTTCCTTCAGTACCGCGCCGATGCCGCCGGCATTGAAGAGCTGCTGCACGAGGTATTCGCCAGACGGCCGCACGTTCACGATGCGCGGCGTGCGCTCCGAGATCTGGTGGAAGCGGTCGAGATCAAGCTCGTACCCGACTCGGCGTGCGAGGGCGAGCAAGTGCAGCACTGCGTTGGTGGAACCTCCGACCGCCATGAGCAGGGTAATCGCGTTGTCGAACGCATCGGGGGTGAGGATCTCGCGCGGAGTCGGCCCGCCGGTGAGCGCCATCTCGACGGCACGTCGGCCGGTCGCCTCTGCCGCTTGCGCCCGCCGGGCGTGCACGGCGGGGATCGCTGCCGTCGATGGCAAGCACATGCCGAGTGCCTCGGTGATCGATGTCATCGTCGATGCGGTGCCCATCTCGCTGCAGTGACCCGCAGTCGGTTTTGCCGACGCCTCCAACTCGTCGAAGTCGGCCTGCGTCATGCGACCAGCGCGCAGCTCATCGGCGTACTTCCAGGTATCAGTGCCGACGCCGAGCTGCTTGCCGCGGAAGACCGCGGGCTCCTGCGGTCCGCCGGTCAGCATGATGGTGGGAATGTCGGCGCTCGCCGCACCCATGAGCTGAGCGGGCACTGTCTTGTCGCAGCCGCCGAGCAGCACGATCGCATCCAGCGGGTACGCACGAATCGATTCTTCGACGTCCATCGCCATGAGGTTGCGGAACTGCATTGCGGAGGGCTTCATGAGGCTCTCGCCGAGCGAGATGGTCGGGAATTCGAGCGGCAGCCCTCCCGCCATCAACACGCCGCGCTTCACCGAGTCGGCCAGGAGCTTGAAGTGGATATTGCAATTGACGAGTTCCGACCAGGAGTTCGCGATGCCGATCACGGGGCGATCCTTGATCGCGAAGCCCGAGAATCCCTCCGCTTGGATCGCGGTGCGGTGCACAAAGCCGGTGAGATCGTGCGGGGCGAACCAGCGCGCGCTGCGGAGGTCGGCCTGGGGTGAGTCTTCCATTCTGGTGTTCATTCCTTCTCGTTCGGGTGAGAAGACGAATGCCTCGGTGGAGTCGACATCGGGTTCGAACTCCATTGTCAGCACTGCGTCGCCGATTGCACCCCAGTACAGCAATCGGTGAGCATCGGGACCTGTTCCAGATTGAGACAGCCGTGCACCTCGAGGCCAGACGTAACCTGGCGCAGGCGTCAACGAACCGACGTCGAAACATCGCAGGAAGACGAAGGAGTCGTAATGGTGAGCAGTGAGCGCATTGGCGTCGGGCTGATTTCGGTGGGATGGATGGGACGCCTCCATGCGCGGGCGTACCTGGCGACGCGCCAGTTCTTCCCTGAGCTTGAACGCCACCCCGAGTTGGTGATTGCGGCGGATCCCGATGCGTCAGGCCGCGAACACGCTGCCGAGGCGCTCGGGTTCCGAGAGACCACGGCTGACTACCACGAGCTGCTGGCGCACCCCGACGTCGACGTTGTCTCGATCTGCGCACCGAACTTCTTGCACCACGAGATCGCTCTCGCGGCGATCGCAGCGGGCAAGCCGTTCTGGATCGAGAAGCCGATGGGCATCAGCGCAACGCAGTCGCGTGAGATCGCGCAGGGCGCGGCGGCAGCTGGCCTGATTACAGCGGTCGGATTCAATTACCGCCATGCGCCGGCGGTGGCTGAAGCCCGCCGGCTCGTGCGGAGCGGGGAACTCGGCACGATCACGAACGTGCAGATGCGACTGCTCACGAGCTACGCGTCTGACCCACAGCAGGTCTTCACCTGGAGGTACGAGAAAGAGCGTGCCGGCACGGGTGTGCTGGGCGACGTGCTCTCTCACGGCTTCGACCTCGCACAGTTCGTCGTCGGCCGCGTGGAGTCGCTGAACGCGATCACCGAGACCTTCATCCCGCAGCGCCCGCTCCCGGCAGGCAACTCGTCAAACAGCTTCGCGAAGGGCGAGGCCTCCACGACGCTGCGCGACGTGGAGAACGAGGATTATGCCGCAGCGCTGGCGAGATTTGAGAACGGGGCCGTGGGGTACTTCGAGTCGACGCGCGTCGGCATCGGCCCCCACGCCGAGTACATTTTGGAGGTCTACGGCACGCAGGGTTCGATCCGCTGGAACTTCGAGCGCATGAATCAGCTCGAGGTTGCGACAGACTTGCGCGGGTACCAGACCGTACTGACGGATACGAGCTTCGGCGAGTTCGGCCGATTCCAGCCGAACGCGGGCCCGGGCATCGGATTCAACGATCTCAAGACGATCGAAGCCGCGCTGTTCATCCGATCGGTGATCGAGAACGAGCAGCTGGCGCCTTCGGTCGCAGACGGATGGTCGGCGTCGGAACTCGTCGACGCCTCGGTGCGCAGCGCGGAGTCGGGTGCGTGGGTCACGATTCCGGAGATCGACGGCGGCACCACCTACGACCGCTGACGCCGAAACGATGGTGCTGGTCGCGTGAGCGAGCCACCCCCGCAGAGGTCGAGGCGGCTCGCTCACGCGACAAGCAGAAAGAGTGCACACAGCACGGTCATCACCATTACGGCGTGCTGAAACACCCCGAGCGGTAGTCGGCTTGCGACGATGCGCCCCGCGACCCCTCCGATAATCACCACGGGCGCGAGTGCGAGATCGAAGAGTAAACTCGGGGCCGCGATGAGCCCGAGCCCGATCGAAAACGGGAGCTTTGCGATGTTGACGAGCGCGAAGAACCACGCTGCGGTGCCGAGAAACGAACGCACCGAGAAGTTCGCGGTAATCAGGTACAGCGACATGACTGGGCCGCCCGCGTTGGCGACCATGGTGGTGAACCCACTGAGTCCGCCGTAGCCGATGCGTAGTCCGACGCCACGGGCGAAAGCGGGGCGGGGGTAACGTCGCTGTACGACCGTCATCACGACCAAAGCCAGCAGAATTGCGCCGATGACCTGCCGGATTACTCCGTCATTGAACCAGACCAGTGCCGCGACTCCGACGAGCATGCCAGCGGCGACAGTTGGAGCGAGACGCAGCAGTACCCGCCAATCCGCGTCGCGACGGTAGGCCCAGACCGCGACGATGTCGCCGATCAAGAGCAGCGGCAGAAGCGCGCCGGTTGACTCGCGAGCGGGGAATACGAGTGCGAAGAGCGCGACCGACAGCGTGCTTCCACCCGGCAGCGCGGTCTTGGAAAATCCGACCATGGCGGCTGCAATCGCAAGCAGGCACCAGCCGAGCGTGTCGAGTGAAGGAACTGAGAGCTGCAATGAAAACACGTGGCGTCCCCTCGAGCAACGAGAGATCGCAATCGCGTGACAGACTGCCTCTCCTGGATCTCGACAGCATAGAAAGCGACGTTGACCGCTGAGCGTCCCGATTTGGGACGCGAGACGTTTCGGCCCGGTCGCAGTGACCGGGCCGACACGATCTCACTCGTCGTCCACGTTCTCCGACGTGATCAAGGTGAAAGGCAGCGCGTATCGTTCATCGACGGTGTCGCCGGCGACGAACGCCGTGATGACCGAGAGCGCCTCTTCGGCTTGGGCCCGGGGGTCTTGCTTGACCGTCGCGGTCATCTTCCCGTCGCTGATCAGATCGAGCGCGGCTGCGGTGCCGTCGACACCCACGATCGCAGCGAATTCGGCGGTGCGCCCCACCTCGGCGATGGCGAGAGCGGCTCCAACAGCCATTTCGTCGTTGTTGGCCACGACGGCGTCGATGGAACCGGGTTCTGAGTAGCGCTGCAGCGCATCTTCCATCCCACGTTTCGCTTCATCCCGGTTGCCATTGCCCTGGAATTCGGCGACCACCGTGATGTTCGGATTGATCGCGTCTTCGAAGCCGGAGACCCGGCGGTCGGTCCAGGATGCACCGTTGGTGCCGGCGATCAGTACGACATTTCCACCATCGGGCAATCGCTCGTTGAGGTATTCACCTTGCAACCTCCCGGCATCGGTGTCGTCGACGCCGATGTGTGATGCGTATTCGACGCTGGCTCCCTCGGCGAACTCGGTCGAAATGATGAACAGCGGAATGCCGGCCTCGGTGACGCGCTTTGCCGCTGACTGGCTCGCTTTGCCGTCAATCGGTTGCATGATGATCGCGTCTACCTGTTGGGTGATGAGGTCCTCGATGTTGCTGAGCTCGAAGGAGGTATCCATGCGTGAATCGAGGGCGGTGACGCTTGCTCCGAATGCGGGAGCCTCATCTTCGAGCGTGTTGATGATGGTCGAGGTGAACTCCTCCTTCGTCGTCATTGCGGCGTACCCGATGCGAATGCCATCGGACCCCGACCCTGAATCGTCTGACGCTGATGCACTGCACCCGCCGAGCAGGAGTGCACAGCTCAGAGCCGTGAAGATTGCGACACTGCGATGCTTCATGATGTGGCCTTTCGTGTGTTCGTGATGGTGCTGGGGCACATGCGCCAGCGAGTTACTGGATGGTGAGGAAATTGCGCGGGTTCGCCACCGTAATTGCCGCGATGTCGGCGTCTGAGAAACCGAGCGTGCGCATCATCGGAACGACGTTCGTGACGATGTGGGAGTATCCGCCGCCGCCGAACGTCATCAGGTCGTGCTTGCACGACAGATCTTGACCCACGGTGATCTGGTCGACGTGCCCGCGCTCGACGTAGCGCTGCAGCACGCGGAGGCGCTCGCCATCGCTGGCATGCATGAGTGGATTCGCGAGGCGCTGCGTCGGCATGAAATGGGTGGATCCGAAGTTGTCCCAGGCCATGAAGTAGCCCTCGTCAGCTACGCGGTCAATCGCAGCATCAGAGAACCCGAAGCAGTCGAGATGTCCGATGACCACGCGCTTCGGATCGACGCGGTGCGCCGAGAGGAAATCGAGTATTTCGAAGAGCGCCCCGTCGCCCATGCCGGGATGGATACTCATGCCGAGGCCGGTGTGCTGCTGGGCGATGATCGTCGCCTCGAGCGAACGGAGTTCGTCGGCCTCGATGGGCGCCGAAAGCCCGATCTCACCAAAGCACCCGGTGCGCACGTCAGTGTCGCCGATTCCAGTTTCCGTGGCCGCGATCAGCTCACCTGCGAGCTCGTCGAGCGATCGTGCACTCAGATCGACGCCGTGTGCTTGGCGGGTATACCACCCGGTGCCGGCGACGATCGTGACGCCGCTCTGCTCGCTGACCTCTCTGAGTCGGGCAGGGTTGCCGCGCATGCCGGTGCTGCTGAGCTCGAGGAGTGCGCCGCCGCCGGCTGCTCCGAACCGCTGCACCTCGGTCGCTGCGAGCGGAACGTCGGTGAAGCGGAGATTGTCGCGGTTATTGAACGGATTGCGTTCGAATAACCACCGATTCTGCAGGGTGAGCGGCGCTTCTCCGAGTTCGGCGAAATCGGGGTGAGGCTCGTAGTACACCTCCGACTGGTCGAAGATGATGTGTTCGTGGATGTGGGTGATGCCGAGATCTTCGGGATCGATCACCCCGGTCACGGTTTGGATCTTGCCTGTGCGGTCTGTTGAATGCGGGGCCATGCAGTGTCCTCTCGCTCTGGCCGTCGCGGAGCGGATGCTGCGCGACGTGACGCGCGGTGCACCGGCAATGATGAACGGAGGAGTGCGGTGCTGCGATTCCACGCGGACCAACTGGGTCCGCGCAGGGACGTCATCGTTACCCATACAGGCGCACTACGAGGCCATCATGCGCAGGCGCGGTGTCACTGTGCCAGATCGAGACAAAGGAATGCGGTTGAAGGAATCTCGCGTCGTTGGCGTGACACCGTCATTCGAATCGATCGATGTTCGCCGAGATCGAGGGCGAGCTCGACGGGAAGCTGGAGCGGTTGAAAGCTGCGATCGAGGAACTCGGCGAATCCTTGCGGAGGCGTTGCCTCCGCTATCAACGGTAGGCATAGCATAGCCCTGAGGCTTGACCGGTGACGCTCACGCTCAAGTAATCGTGGAGGAGGGCCAAGGAATGTTTCCAATGAGGGGGTCGAGACTTGATGTTGTCCCGAAATTGCGCTCCGCCTCGTAGACAGTGCCTTCTTTGGGAACTTCCTAACTTGTGAATCTAAGAGAGTGAACTCGTCGCTATTGCAATGGTTGTGTCATTGATAGAAATCCAGGGCACGTGGCTGGCTAGCGTCCGGTAAGACGAAACACGATGAAAAAGTGTCGAATCGCGCAACCTCAACGAGGGCTGCGCCCTTTTCCATTGCGTGTCTGAAGCTAATATTTATACCTACTTCACCAGCCGAGTGAGCAGCGACAAGGAGAACCTTGCAGCCATCAAAACGACGCGTGCGGTCGACGAGCAAGAGGTACGGATCGATGGTCACGGCTGAGCCAATGATTCTTTCGGCCGCGAAATCCACCGCAAGTAAGTGCCAGTTGCCGTGAGAAGCGAAGTCAGCAAGCGCGCACGCAGCATCGTTCAAAGCTTGCCCACGGAGCATGCTATTCGCAGTCTGAGCCTTGCAAACTGATTCGAGGAGGCTGAGCTGACCGGCCATACAGTGATTATCTTCGATTGCTAACATTGGTCAAACCATTTCGCATGGTAAAGCCGATTTACTCGAATGCGTTTTCTCTCGCATGAACCGCAACTGCCGTCAGAGCGGCGGCTGCAGCTTCAATGTATTTCTTTGGGACGAGTGCGGATGCAGCGAGGTCGAGTTCGGCTTTCGACTTGCTGCAAAAGAGGCCGCACTCTTTGCCGGTCAAAATTTTCGTAGTTGGAATAACCTGTTGAATGCCGCCTGTTACTGCGCCCTCGATGAGCAGGCGGAAGCGGGGCCCTTCTTGATTTGACGCTTTCTGCGTTCTATCCGCGCGTCTAATGACTGCAATTTCTGGTTCCAGGGTGCGCACTCGACCGACAATGTTTTTGCACGAGTCGCCTAATTTTTCTGCCAAATCCGAGTCTCCAGTGTGAATCTCGAAGGTTGTCTCAATTTCAACTACTGCGGGATCTGCCTTTTCAACCGAAAGGACTACCACGGCAATAGTCGCCTTCTGGTTGGAGACGCGCGTTGCTAGCCCCATAACTCTCATACTCGATTATCTCTAGGATGAATCCGTGTCATCAATTCCCGAGCGCGTTTACATAGCGGATCGATATGAAGTTCTCGCAGCGCTAGGGGCGGGGGCATACGGTGAGGTCTATCGAGTTCGCGATTCATTCATGAATGTGGAAGCCGCGCTTAAACTAATCGGCGAAGAGCCCTTCGGTATATGGCGAGAAGCTCAGATTCTGCAGAAAGCGTCGGGGGAGCACCTACTTCCCGTGCTGAACGCTGATCTCGCGTCTGGGCGGCCCTATATCGTGACGGCGCTCGCGACTCACGGGACACTTGCAGACCGGATCGTTCCAGGCTTGGGTGTTCCTATATCTGATGGTGTGAAATGGGGGCGGCAATCGGCTCAGGGGGTCGCTCGCCTCCACGATCTAGGGCTTCTGCACTGTGACATTAAGCCTGAAAACATCTTCCTTGATGACCGGCAAAACGCTTTGGTGGGCGACCTCGGATTGGCGCAACTTGTTGATAATGAAGGATTCGTTCTCGCAGCAGGTTCAGTACATACGATGGCACCCGAAGTTGCGGCGGCGATGGCGAAAGTCCGAGAGCCGAGGTCATACTCTGCCGCTAGTGACGTTTTTAGTCTTGCTGCGACCGTCTATTGGCTACTCGCTGGCAAGCCGGCGGTGCCGAAGGATTCGTACTCGCGGCTGATGTCGTTTACTGCAGAAGACGTTTGGATCCATGCACCGCACCTCCCACGCGGGCTGAGAGATGTCATTAATCGCGCAACTGCCTTTGACCCGAAAGATAGATATGCATCGCCAGCAGAATTCGATGCCGCACTGGGATCTTATAGGGTCCCCCAGCGAATCTGGACGCGGATTTCCGCGCACGAATCGCATCTCGATTGTTTTGTTGGACAGCGTCGTTCATCGCCAGACATCTCGGTTTGCTCGGAAAGGTCAATAAGAACAAACACGATATGCGTCGAAGTTCACTACACGGGTTCCGGGCGGCGAATCAAGGAGCACTCGGTCGAGTGCAAGAGGAGAGACTTCGGCCAGCGACTCCGGGCGATCTTTCGCGCCCTTTAGGGAGACGTCCGTCAACCTATGTGATGACGCGTCAAACCCTTCAACGTTGTCTCATGTCCCAAACGTTTAGAGTTGGTTGCGCTTATTTTGACTCGACAGGTCGCCGTGGGGCGCGCCACGGCATGGTTGGCCACCCTTATGCCGTCTAAAAGAGTCCGATGTGCTTTGAAGTTGCATGTTGGTTGAGGCGTGGAAGCGAACGATTGTCCTGTCCCAACATATCGATGTTCACCGAGATCGAGGGCGAGTGGGACGAGGTCTTCGACGTCGTGAAGCGCGCGACGGAGGCCGTGCTGCCCTTCGGCTTGCGGGTGTCGCTCGTGATGAAGGCCGACATTCGCCCCGGGTTCGCGGGCGAGCTCGACGGGAAGCTGGAGCGGCTGGAAGCGGCTATCGAGGGATGAGTGCCGCGACCGAAGCTGCCTCCCGCTGACCGCTCAAGCGCTGCCGAAGCCTCGCAAGAACCGATTGAGCTCGAGCGCCAGGGCGTCGGGTGCGTCTTGCATCGGCTGGTGCCCGACGGCCGGAATGATCGCGCGCGCAGCCGCAGGGTTCGCCCGAACCACCTCGTCGAAGATCGCATCGAGCGCTTGCGGCATGTCGAGTTCACCCCGAATGTGCAGGGTCGGCAGGTCTGACGGCGGGGGCGCGTGCACGCTCTCGAAACCGCTGAGGCCGAGCTGCAGGTAGGTGGTGCGGCCCGTCGCGATGAGGCACTCCCGCACGTACGCGCGGGTGTCGGGGTCGTGACTCGACCACGAGCCCCCGAAACGCGCGAAGAGCGGCCACGGCACCACTCGATAGAGATGCCCGGCGAACCGCATGGCCGAGAGTTCGCCTCGCCGCAGGGTGCGGTGCTGGCCGGGGCTGCCGATCGTCACGAGCGCATGCACCCGGTCAGAGTGCAAGTGGCTCAACTCCTGGGCGACGTTGCCACCGAACGAATGGCCGACGAGCAGCCAGGTGCCTCCGTCAGTCCGCAAGTGCTGGTCTGCGTACGTGAGGATCACCGCAAGGTCGTCGATCACCGTGTCGATGGTGGCGACCGCCCCGTCATGGAGCCGTGACGCACCGTGGCCGCGCATATCGAACAGCACAATGTTCCACGCCGCATCGATCCGGTCCATCATCGGGAGAAACTCGCGGTGGTCGACTCCTGCGCCGTGCACCATCGCCATCCACAGCTTCGGGTCGCTGCCCTCGCGGTGCCAGGCAGCGAGGTCGGCTCCGTCTGCGGCGATGCGATGCGGAGAGAGACGGGGATGCGTCACGAGGCGCTCCCGCCGGTGAGCGCATCCAGAGCGTCGAAGAGCCCGGTGCGCCACCACGCGTAATCGTGGCCACCCGCATAGACGCGCCAGTCGATCTGCGCGCCCGCGTCGCGAGCCGCTTCGGCGAAGTGCGCCGCAGATTCGGTCATGCCGGTCTCTTCGGTGCCCGACTGCACGAGGAAGCGGCGACCTGACAGTGCGTTCGTGCCGGCGAGCTTGCTCACCTGGTCGACGAGATCTCCGGTCTCTCCCGCCGGTGGTCGCGGTGCTTCGCTCGCGCGGAAATGGAACGACCCCGACTGCACGACAGCTGTCGTCGCCAGGTCCGGCCGCAGCGCGACGATCGCGGCTGCAGCCAACCCGCCGTAGCTCTGGCCCGCGACGACGATGCGATCGGGGGTGGGAACCGCGAGGATCCGCGGAGTGTCAGCAGCGGCAGCGTGGGTGCGCAGCGCGGCCAGTACGGCTGAGAGCAGGTCGGCAACGCGATCCGGATGCGGCAGTACCGCCGAGCGCTGCTCGAGGGAGCCCGAGGGCACCAGCACCATGGCACTGGGGGCGACCGCTCCAGCAGAGTGGGCGAGCGCCTCACGAATGCCGACGCGCTCCCAGTTCTCGCCGTCGAAGAGTACGAGCAGGCGCGCAGCGGAGTCGTCGGAGCTTGGGCGAATGAGCAGCGTCGCGACGCGATCCGCGAACTCCCCGCCGAGCGGCAGCGACGTTTCTTCCAGAGAGCTGAAGGGCTCCGAGCCTGCGGTCCGCATCGCCGCAGGCCGCCACGCCGGGTGCTCGACGGCGCCGGGGGCGATCAGCACCGACGACCAGCGCCCGAGCGGATTGGGCAGCCGGCGCGGGTTTCGGGGATCCGGCGCACCCGCGTCGTGCACGCGCAGCCATCCCGCTCGCGTCGCGCCCGCGTCGTCGGGCAGCTCAGCGGCGGGGAGCGACACGAAGCGGTAGCTCGCGATGAGATCTTCGGGCAGCAGGTAGTCGATCACGCGTACGGAGCTGTCGGGCACCGCGTCGAGCACCGCCGGCCGAATGTCGGTGCGGTGGGCGTCGGTCGTGCCGTTCAGGTGGATCATTACCCGATCGCCCGCCTGCTCGGCTTCGGCTACGAAGACGACCTCGCGGTGGGCCTCGCCGTTGAGCTCGACGCGTTCGCCGAAGGCCGACCACACCGGTGAGACGAGATCCGGAGACTCGCCGGCGAGCACCCGTCGCCAGATCGCCGATTGAGCACGGGTGGGCGGCATGCCCTCTGTACGCACGTTCATGCGACCAGCGCCGATCGGCCGGCGAGGGGCACCACCATGGGCGTGCCGGTGATGGGATCGCCGACGACCGAGGCCCGCAACCCGAACACCCGCTCGATGAGTTCCTCGGTCATGAGCTCGGCGGGCGGCCCCTCGGCGACGATCGCACCATCGCGCATCGCCACAAGGTGCGTGGCGTATCGGCAAGCCTGATTGATGTCGTGCAGCACGGTGACCACGGTGCGCCCCGCGCGGTGCAGTTCGCTGACGAGTTCGAGTACCTCGATCTGATGGGCGAGATCGAGAAACGTGGTCGGCTCGTCGAGCAGCAGCAGATCCGTCTCTTGGGCCAGCACCATGGCGAGCAGCACGCGCTGCCGCTGGCCGCCCGAGAGCTCATCGAGGCTGCGGTCGGCGAGTTCGTCGACGTCGGTCACCTCGAGGGCGCGGTCGACGGCTCGCTCATCGTCGATCGACCACTGGCGCAGCAGCTTCTGATGCGGAAAACGCCCGCGGGCAACGAGGTCGGCGACGGCGATGCCATCGGGCGCAACGACCTGCTGCGGCAGCAGCGCGAGCAATCTCCCGGCCTCCTTGGCGCGATAGCTCTCGATCGGGCGGCCGTCGAGACGCACCTCGCCGCGCTCGGGTTTCAGCAGCCGTGCGAGCGCACGCAGCAGCGTGGATTTGCCGCAGGCGTTCGGCCCGACGATCACGGTGAAACCGCCATCGGGAATCGTCAGTTCAAGCTCATCGACGACCGTTCGCCCCTCGTAGGCGAGCCGGAGAGCATCGGCGACGAGCCGGGAATCGGCGGGGGTGGGAGACACGAGACAGCCTTTCACGGGAGGGGAAGGAAGAGGGGAGGCGATCCGGATCACCTAGCGCCCTCGCGAGAGCATCCACAGCAGGTACCCGCCGCCCAGCACACCGGTGACGAGTCCGACCGGGGCCGAGAGCGAGAACGGCAGATACTGCGAGAACAGATCGGCGGTGACGAGCAGCACGGCGCCCATGACCGCGGAACCGAGCAGCGGAAGGGAGGGTGAGCGGGAGATTCGGGCGATGAGCTGCGGTGCGGCCAGCGCGACGAACGAGATCGGGCCGGCTGTGGCGGTGGCGAAGGCCGTCAGCGCGACGGCGATTGCCACGGTGGTCAACCGGATCGCACCGACCGCGGCACCGGTCTGGCGGGCCATGTCGTCGCCGAGCTCAAGGGCCGCGAGCCCATGTCGTGAGACGAGCAGGATCGGCACCAGCACGACCACCGCGATCACCGTGGGCAGTACCTCGTCCCACCCCCGGGCGTTGAGCGTGCCCACGAGCCAGATCTGCGCCGCGATGGCGTCGTCGCGCTGGCTGCGGGTGAGGAGGAGGTCGTTGAGGGCCGCCAGCAACGCACCGACGCCGATGCCGACGAGAATCAGGCGGTATCCGCCGGCTGACGCCTGGCCGCGACGGCCCGCGGTCAGGAGCGCGACGATCACCGCGGTGAAGACGCCGGAGACGACCGCGGCTGCCGAGACCATCAGGGCGGGGGCTTCGAAGACCAGGATGGCGACGATCGCACCGGTGGCCGCACCCGTGACGAAGCCGATGATGTCGGGAGAGCCGAGCGGGTTGCGTGAGATGGTCTGGAAGACTGCGCCGCTCAGCCCGAGGGCCGCGCCGACGACGATTCCGCCGATGTACCGCGGCAGCCGAATGCCCTCGAGCACGCGCAGCACCTTGGCGTCGCCCTCTCCGGTGACCGCCGCCCAGAACGCGGCCCAATCGACCGTGAAGGTGCCGGTCATCATCACGGCAACGCCCAACGGCACCAGGCACAGTGCGAGCACGATGGTGACCCGCAGGGTGCGTCGGTGCCACCGCAGCGAAACGGAGTCGCCGCGGCTGCGCCAGCTGCTCATCGCCGGGGAGCGTCTCGCTCCACTGGTCGGCAGTGCGGTGGGCGTCGCGTTCACAGGCGCATCAGCCGTCGACGTCGGGCGAGCAGGATGAACACGGGTGCACCGATCAGTGCGGTCACGATCGAGGTCTCCAATTCGGTGGGTGGCAGCAGGATGCGGCCGATGATGTCGGCGCCGATCACGAGCACCGCCGCATAAACGGCCGACAGCGGGATGATCCAGCGATAGTCGGGGCCCACGAGCAACCGCACGGCGAGCGGTGCAGTGAGACCGACGAAGGCGATCGGCCCCGCGACCGCGGTCGCGGTCCCCGCGAGCAGCACCAGCAGCACGGCTCCGGCCCACAGGGTGCGACGCGGATCAGCGCCGAGCGTTCGGCCGAGATTGCTGCCGAGCGCCGTCGCGTTGAACTGACGGCCGAGCAGTGCGGCGACGATGATCGCAGGCACGATCAGCAGGGTTGCCGGAAGCACGAGGGTGCCGTCGCGGCCCTGCACCGAGCCGACCGCCCAGTGCCGGAACGTGTCGAACACCTCGGGGAAGTTGATGAGCAGCGCTTGGGTGTACGCGCCGAGGGTCACGGCGAGTGCCGCACCGGCGAGCACCAGTCTCACCGGGTCTGCGCCACGGCGGAAGATGCCGCCGAGACCGGCGACGGCGACGGAGGCGAGCGCCGCGCCCAGAAAGGAGAACCCGATCAGGCCGAACGTGCCGAGGGATCCGCCGAACAGACCGATGCCGGTGGCCGTCGCCGCTGCCGCGCCCGCGTTCACCCCCAAAATGCCGGGCTCTGCGAGCGGATTGCGTGTCAGCGCCTGCATGATCGTGCCCGCGACCCCCAGGGCGGCGCCCACGAGAATCGCCAGTGCCGTGCGCGGCAGACGCAACTCGGTGACGACCAGGTGCACCCCATTCGTGGGGTCGTGCGCGATGATCGCCTGCCAGACCTCGCTCGGGGCGAGTGCCCGGGTGCCGACGAAGACGCTCAGCACCGCGAGTACCGCGAGCGCGCCGACGCCGAGGGCCAGCGCGAGAATCAACTTGCGGCGTCGAGATCGTCGCGTTGAGGCGGAGGCGGACGGGCCACCCGCGCGGCCTTTGGCCGGCGCGACGGATCCCGCGCCGGAATCAGCCGATTCGCCCGGGGCGCCCCGCCGGCGCAGGGCCGACGGGGCGGTGGTGCTGCTGGTCACGCGAAGTCGGCGGCGACCAGGTCGACGATCTCGGACGCGCTGTAGTAGTCGATGCGGAACGAATCCGGGCCGAGGGGGTAGACCTGCTTGGCGGCGATTGCCGGAGCGGTCGCAAGCACCGGCGTGCTCAGGAGGTCGGCCTCGCTCGAATCGCCTCCCGAGATCAGGAACACGACCTCGCCAGTCAGTGCGCTCGTGACGTTCTCGACTGCCAGGAACGCGAAATCGTCGCGCGCCTGCTCGCTGGTGTCGAGGTCGTCAGACGCCCCCTCGATCGAGAAGCCGAGCGACTCGAGCAGGTCTGCGTGCGAGCTGCCGGGCTTGGCGAATGCCGTGGGGTTCTCGGTGCCGTTCCAGACGATGGCGTTCGCGGTGCCCTCGGGTACGGTGATTTCGTCGGCGACCTCGGCGACGCGATCGTCGAAGCCCTGCACCACGGCAGTCGCGTCGTCTTCGTGGCCGGTGGCCTCGCCGAGTTCGGCCGCGAGGTCTTGCCACGTCTTGTCGCCGTAGTTCAGCACGATCGTCGGCGCGATCGCCGAGAGCGCGTCGTACTGATCGACCGTGGAGTCTGCCCCGCTCGCCGAGACGATGATCAGATCGGGGTCGGCCGCCAACACGGCCTCCTCGTCGAACTCGAGGTTGGGGTAGAGCGATTCGACGCCGCGCTCAGATGCGACATCCGACCACTGGCTGAAGAAGCCATCGGCATCGGTGATCTCGCTCGGCGTCGTGGTGGCGGTCGCCGTGACCGGCGCGTCAATGGCGAGCAGGCTGCCCGTCAGTGTGATCGATGTCGACACGATGTTCTCGGGCATCTCAGGGATGACCGTGCTGCCGGCCTCGTGCTCGATGGTGCGCGGCCATTCGCCCTCTGACGCAGCGGCGGGAGCGTCGGTGTCGGCGTTCGAAGACGCCGAGGTCGAGCAGCCGGTGAGCGTGAGCGCTGCGGCGGTCAGCAGGGCGGCTATGGACAGGGGTGTTCGCTTCATTCGTCGACTTTCTCTGGGGTGTACTGCGGGTGGTGCTCAGTCGTCGTCGTCGACGATGTGGTGGTCGAGATTCGCGGTGCCCTGCCGCCAATAGCCGTCGACCTCGTACTGGTCGCGGTGCAAGCCGCGCGCCTTGAGGGCGCGACGGAGGGGCTTCAGACTGTCGGCCTCACCGGCCGCCCAGACGAACGTGTCGTCGGTGAGTTCGAGGTCGTGGGCGAGTTGCTCGAGCACGGTCGCGCGGGTGCGACCCAGCGGATGCACGTGGTGCGTGACGGTGGTGTGGGCGCGGGGCGGCAGCGGGTATTCGTCGGCGCTCTGCACCAGGGCATGCACGTCGACTCGCGCGGCCCAACCCGGCTCATCGAGCCATCGGGCGACGGCGGGCAGCGCGGTTTCGTCGGCGATCAGCACGTAGTGCGCATAGCCGTCGGGGTAGATGTGCGAACCGCGCGGGCCGAGGATGCCGAGCGGCGATCCCACCGCTGCTTCTGCGGCCCAGCTGCCCGCGGGGCCGTGCTCGTGCAGCACGAAATCGATGACGAGTCCGGCTGGGCTCACGGCGCGCACGGTGTAATCCCGCACGGGCGTCGGGATCTCCTGCAGCCGCACGAGCCGGCCGTCATAGGAGAGGCCGGGCACCGGCACCTCGCCGCTCTGCGGGTCGGGCAGCACGATCTTCACGTGATCGGCGGCGGCGAACGCGGGTGCCGGAAAGCCGGGCTCCAGCTGTTCGCCGTTCAGCGTGATGCGCTGCATCCGCGGCCCGAGGCGCTCGGTCTTCGTGACGAACAGGGTGCGCACGCGGAGTTCGTGCATCTCGACGCGAACGGCACGGGGTGTGGCGGGCATAACAACTCCATCAGAACACTCGGAGTGTTCCTCCGATGAAGGTAAGCCTAGCCTGGCTTAGTCGGGGCGCGTCAAGTCACCCGCCCAGCGCCGTGCCCCGCATGCCGCTACCCGAGCGCACCAGTTTCGTTCGAGTGCACGCCCGAAGTGTGGGTGCACTCGACAGAAAATGGTGCTTTCGAGGTCGAGGTCGAGGTCGAGGTGGAGGTGGAGGTGGAGGTGGAGGTGGAGGTGGAGGTGGGGGTCTAGGTGGAGGTGGAAGAGAAGGAGGGGGTGGGAGGTGCGAGCTGCTCGAGCGTCCAGAGTCTGCAGTGCTGAAAGCCCGAGGTGGCGACGGCGGCGCGCGTGTCATCTCCGAGCATCAGCGTGCGCACGGAGATCGACCGAATGTCCGCAGCTGAGCTTCCCTCGCCCACACCCTGCGCGCGACGCCAGGGGGTGGTCGGTCTCGCGCCGACACGGCTCGCCGCACCGCAGTGCACCGTGGCCGGTGAGACGCGCAGCCCGTCACCAGTCGCTTTCAGCACCGCTTCCTTCTGCGTCCACAGGCGGACACGCGCCGCAATCCCGGCCAGCGAATCGAAGCCGGGCACCCGATCTCGCTCGCTCGGGTGCAGCGCATACTCATCGAACCCTGGCCAGAGCTGGTGCGGGATCACTTCGACATCGACGCCCAAATCGACCGGGTGAGCGGACGCCTCGTCGTCCGCAGCGACCGCAACAAGCACGTGATCGCCGCTCGTCGACGAGCTGAGCGCCAGCCCGCTCATGGTCGGTCGCCCGTGCGGTTCATCGCAGTCGAGGCAGGTGCGGTCGATCGGCAATTCGCCTGCGTTGTCTGTCGAGACGCCCAGGCACCGAGCTGCCAGCAGTCGCAGTGCCGCGCGCCCGGCGAGCGTGCGACGCTGGAGCTCGGGCGTGCGGCGGCGTGCGGCGGCTCGGTGATCCTGCGCGCTTGCGCACGCCTCAGCACCCGCGAGCACGTCGTCGACCCGCGCGCTCAGCAGCTCGATCATCGGCGACTGATGCGCCGATACTGGCCGACGGCGATCGGTGCAAAGATCGCGATGATCGCGATGCTGCACAGAAAGGCGTAGAGCACGGCGTGACCGGCGGGCCATCCCCCGGCGACCGCGAAGCCCTCGGGGGCGCCGTTGCCGAAGAGCTCGCGAATGGCCGTGGCGACGGCGGTGACCGGGTTCCATTCGGCAAAGGCGCGCAGCGGCCCGGGAAGCATGTCGGCTGAGACGAACGCCCCAGAGATGAAGCACACGGGAAACAGCCAGAGCAGCCCGAGACTCTGCGCGACCTCGACGCTGCGGGCGGTGAGGGCAATGGTGGCGCCGATCCATGAAGTGGCGAACGCGAACAGCAGCAGCAGCACGACCCCGGTGAGCACCTGCAGCGCCCCGGTTTCGACACGCCACCCGATCGCCACACCGCACACCAGAATGACGGCGATCGAGATGATGCTCGTGACGAGATCGGAGGTGGTGCGGCCGAGGATCACCCCGACTCGCGACATCGGCAGCGTGCGGAGTCGGTCGATGAGCCCCGATTGGAGGTCTTTCGCGAGGTACACGGCGGTGAACGACGAGTTGAACGTGAGCGTCTGCGCGAGAATGCCGCCGATGAGAAACTGCCGGTAGTCTGCGCCGCCGAGAGCCCCGCCGAAGACGAAGGCGAGAATCAGCACGAAGATGATCGGCTGGGCGATGCCGGTGACGAGGGCGCCGGGAGTGCGTCGCACGTTGACGACGTTGCGGCGCGCGACGATGCCTCCGTCGCGGAAAGCTGCGGTGATGGCGTTCATCGGCTGACCTCCTCGATCTGTCGGTCGGTGTCTGGCACGGATGCGGCCTCCGCCGGCGTGGTGCCGGTGAGCTGCAGGAAGACCTCGTCGAGCGTCGGCTGCCGCAGCGCGGCCTCGACAACTTCGATGTCGGCGCTCGCCAGCGCCTCGAGCACGGCGGCCAGGTCGGTGCTGCCCCGGGGCGCAGACGCGGTCACGCGTGTGCCGCGCTCATCGATTCCGACGCGCAGACCGGCGCGGCTCGCGAGCTCCACCGCGCGTGCACCATCGGTGGCCGAGGCGAGCACGAGATCGATCGCGGCGCCGCCGGCACGCAGCTTGAGTTCGTGGGCGGTGCCCTCGGCGACGATGCGCCCGGCATCGATCACGGAGATGCGATCGGCGAGCTGATCGGCCTCTTCGAGGTACTGCGTGGTGAGCAGCACGGTGGTGCCGGCCTGCGTCAGCGACTGCACCGCATCCCACGTATCGCGTCGTCCGCGCGGGTCGAGGCCGGTGGTGGGCTCATCCAAGATCACCACGGGGGGCCGCGCAACGATGGCGCCCGCGAGGTCGAGCCGACGGCGCATGCCGCCCGAGTACTCGCCCGCTCGTTTCTGGCGCGGCAGATCGTCGAGCCTGAAATCTCGCAGCAGCTCGGCTGCCCGCGCCTGTGCATCGCGTCGGCGCATGCCGTAGAGCTCGCCCACCAGCGTGAGGTTTTCGGCGCCGGTGAGTTTTTCGTCGACCGCGGCGTATTGCCCGGAGACGCCGAGGCTTGACCGCACTCCGTGTGCGTCGCGCCGCACGGAGTGCCCGGCAACCTCCACTTCGCCGGCATCCGGTTCGAGCAGGGTTGTCACGACGCGCACGGTCGTCGTCTTTCCGGCACCGTTCGGCCCGAGCAGCGCGTGCACCGTGCCTGCGGGGACTTCCAGATTGACGTCGTCGAGCGCCGTGAACGCCCCGAACCGCTTGCTCAAGCCGCGAACAGAAATCACGAGACCGCCAAGTCGCGATCGCGAACCGGAGTGATGTCCTCCCAGTTCTCGGTCACGTAATCGAGGCAGGCGGGTTTCGGGGCGGGGCCGAAGACGGACACCCATCCAGCGGGCACATCGGCGAACTCGGGCCAGAGCGAGTGCTGCTGCAGCTCGTTCACGAGCACTCGGAAGTCGGCTGACGTGTCATCGAACGGGTTGGTCATGATGAACTCTTCTCTCTCCGTCGGGTGTGATGCGATGCCGGGCGGGCCGGTACCAAGCGTGAATCAGAGGCTCTCTGGTGCTTCGGAACCCTCCACGGATCGGTTTGTGCGACGCGCCTGAGCATCCGCGATGAGTCGTTCGAGCTGCGGCGCGAATGCGCGCACGGCGTCGTCAGACAGCAGTGCGGAGTGACGGGCAGGCACGTCGCTCGCCGTCACGGAACCGCGGGTGAAGGGTTCCCAGGCTTCCGGGCCCGGCCGGTCGCTGGGCACGTCGACGGTTGCCTCGAACACGTGCAGATCACCGGCGAACATGGGCACTGCCGTCTCATCAAGCAGAGCCCCAAGACGCAGGAATCCATGCACCAGGCGTTCGATCGACTCGTCAGGGATGTCGGCAGCGGGGTTGCCCGCCTCGGCGAGCACTCGCCGCGTCGATGCCGCATCGAGCTCGAACTCGGGCGCGGCCACGTCGTTCGCGTCGAGAAAAGCGCGCCACATGGCGTCACCTCCGTCGACTCCGGCAATCGCCGAATGCTCGGTGGGGTACGCATCGAGGATCGCCAGAAGCTCAACCTCAGCACCCTGCGATTGCAGGTGCGCGGCGAGATGCTGCGCCAGCCGGCCGCCGAATGAGAACCCGATCAGGCGGTAGGGGCCTTCGGGCTGCACGGAGCGCATCGCCGCGACGTACTCGTCGAGCAGTTCAGGCAACGCGTCAAACGACAGCGCCTCAACGTCGGGAGTGATCGCTGGCAACTGCAGCCCGTACAGCGGCTGTGAGGCGTCGAGATGCGCGAGCAGACCCGCGAATTTCCAGGAGACGCCCGATGCCGGGTGCACAGCAAATAGCGGGGTGCGCGATGCGCCGGGTTCGCTCACGGGGCGCAAGGGCAGGATCGGCAGCAGGCTGGCAGCGATATCGCCCTCGCCGCGTTCCGCGAGCGCAGCAAGACCGGCCACAGTCGGGGCCTGGAACACGGCCTGCACCGGAAGCGTCGACCCGAGCGCCGCATTGACCGCACGAATCACGGGCTGCGCGATGAACGAGTGCCCGCCGAGGGCAAAGAACGCGTCGTCGGCACGCACATCTTCGACGCCGAGCGCCTCGGCGAACGCGGCGGCCACGGCGACCTCTGCGGGTGTCTCGGGCGCGCGACCGGCGCCGCCAGAGGCGTGCAGATCGGGGAGGGCCTGGCGATCCAGCTTTCCATTCTGTGTCAGCGGTACGCGGTCGATGAAGGAGAGTGCCGAGGGCACCATGTACTCAGGGACGCGACCCTGCACGGCCTCGCGCAGGGCGCTCTCGAGTGCGGTCAGATCGTCAGAGTGATCAGTCACGACCCATGCGCCGAGCACCGTCTGCTCACCCTGCGGCACCGGCAGCACCACTGCGTGTTCCACTCCCGGCTGCGCCTCAAGCACGAGACGCAGTTCGTCAGGTTCGACGCGGTGGCCACGAATCTTCACCTGCGCATCACTGCGGCCGAGCGAGACCACACGCCCGGTCTCGTCACCCTGCGGGTCGCGCACAGCAACGAGATCGCCCGTGCGGTACATGCGGGAGCCATCACGCGCGAAGGGGTCGGCCACGAACCGATCGGCGGTTGCGGCCGCGCGGCCGAGATACCCGTGGGCGAGCTGCGGGCCTGCGAGCCACAGCTCGCCAATGGTTCCGACTGGCACCGGGCGCAACCCGCGGTCGAGCACGTAGCCCACCGTGTCCGTGGTGGTCGCCCCCAGCGTCGGCTGCGAAGCCGCTGCAACATCGGCGAGCATCGAATCGACGCCCACCTCGGTCGGTCCGTAGAGGTTCCACGCCTGCAGCGCGCGGCGTTCGCGCGCCCACTGCCACATCCCGTCGGTGACAGCCTCGCCGCCGAGCAGCAGCGTGAACGGCTCGTCAGCCTCGCAGGCGTCGAGCCACTCGGCAAGCCTCGTCTGTCGGCTCACCGCCTCGACGTAACTCGGCGTCGTCTCCCACGCTGTGATGCGCTGCGCGGCGAAGTACTGCAACAGCGCCTCAGGGTCACGGCGCGTCTCATCGCCGATCAGGTGAACCTCGTGGCCCTCGGCCAACCAGAGCACCGGATCCATCGCCGCGTCGAAGCCGACACCCGTCGTGTGCGCGAACCGCGCTCGCCGCAGTGCCGAATCGGGGAGCAGGGTCGCCCGATGGCTGCGCAGCAGGCTCGCGAGCGCGCGGTGCGGCACCTGCACGCCCTTGGGCTTGCCAGTCGTACCCGAGGTGAAAATGAGGTATGCCGGGTCGTCGAGAGACACGTCCCGCGGGTGCGCCGGGTCGGTGTGCTCGAGCGCGGTCCGATCCCGCTCGGCAGTGCGCAGTGCCGCGTCGACATCTCCATCGATCACGAGTGCCGGATCGGCCGCGGCGAGCATGGCTTCGACGCGCTCGGGCGGATACTCGGGGTCGATCGGCATCGCGACAGCCCCCGCGCGCCAGATACCGAGGAGCACAGCAATGGTGTCGAACGACCGCGGCAGACGGGTGGCGACCACGGAGCCCGAGCCGACGCCTGCCGCACGAAGCCCTGCGGTGATTTCGGTGGTGCGGTGCGCGAGCTCTGCGAACGTCAGGCTGCCCTCGGCAGTGACCATCGCGGTGTGCGAGCCATCGCGTGTGACGGTGGCGTCGAATGCGTCGAGCACGCTGACCGGTGCGCTGTTCGCGTCAGCGTCGGCCAATGCGGCGCTCCCCAACTCCGCGCGGTTGCTCGACCACGCCGGCAGGCGCGCCGGGGTCCCCGCGATGTCGGTCGCCGCGATCGGTGCGTCGGGTGCATCGAGGGCACTCTCAAGGAAGGCGACGAAGCGCCGCACGAGCCCGTGCGCAGCTGCCTCGCTGAAGAGCGCAGAGTTGAATTCGAGAGTGCCGAGCACTTCTGCCCCGGGCGCGGAGGGGCGCAGTGTGAAGGACAGGTCCGCTTTTGCGGCGCCGGTGCTCGCCGAGACCTCGGGGGTCACCGTGACGCCGGGCAGCTCAAGGGCGAACTCGTGCGGCTGCTCCACCGTCAGCAGCGTCTGAAACAGCGGGTGCCGACCGAGCGCCCGCTCGGGCCCCGCTGCTTCGACGATGCGCTCGAACGGCACGTGCTCGTGGTCGATACCGAACAGGGCTGCGGATCGCGCGGTTGCGACGGCGTCGGCGAGCGACGCCTCGTCTCCGAGCTGCAGGCGCACGGGCAAGGTGTTGACGAAGAACCCGACGAGCGGCGCGAGGTCGGGATCCGACCGCCCGGCTGACGGCGTGCCGATCACGAGATCTGACCCGGCACCGGTGCGCATCAGGAACGCGCTCAGCGCGCCCAACCACCCGTGAAAGTCGGTTGCGCGAATGCCCGCGGCGAACGACGAGAGCGCAGCGGCCGTGCGAGCCGGTACAGCGAAGGTGACCTGCGCCGCCGGCTGCGTCGCGTGATGCTCGCGAGCGCCGTCGGCGGGAAGCACGAGCTCGCCGGGTGCGCCCGACAGGTGCTCGACCCAGGCGTGCAGATCGGCATCTTCGCGGTCGGCATTTCGGGTCGCTGCCAGCTGGCGGGCGTAATCACTGAACTGACCCGGGAGTGGAGCGAGGTCAGCCGACGCGCGATCCGTGCGCGCAGCGTAGACCGCGGCGAGGTCGCGCAGCATCGGATCGAGCGAAGCACCGTCGGTCGCAATGTGGTGCACGACAAGCTGCAGACGCCAGCGCTGCGCCCCGAGGGATTCGATACCGGCGCGCAAGGGAAGCTCGCGCGTCAGTTCGAAACCGGCCGTGGCGTCGATGCGGCCGTGCTGCAAGACTCCGGAGGTCGCCGCATGCACGCGCTGCACGGGCGCACCATCGACCTCGGGGTAGGTGGTGCGCAGGATCTCGTGGCGTGCGACCAGATCGTCCACTGCCCCGGAAAGCGCATCGACATCGAGGTCACCTGCGAGATCGGCGCCCAGCACGACGTTGTAGTCACCCGAAGTCGAGTCGAGACGATTCACGAACCAGAGTCGTGCCTGGCCCGGCGAGACTGGAGCATCGCTGTCGTCGCCGCGCGGGTGGGCCGCGACCCACGCAGACAACGGTTCAACTTGCGGCTTGGGAGCGCTCGCCGCGACAGCGGCCGCGCGATCATCGTTCGACTGCAGCGTGTGGGCGAGCAGGCCCGCGGGAGTGGGGGCGTCGAACACGGCGCGCACCGCGGGGGCCGTGCCGAATCGCTCACGGATCTCTCCGATGAGCGCGACGGCGAGCAGCGAGTGGCCTCCCAGTGCGAAGAAATCATCGTCCATGCCCACGGAATCCGCGCCGGTGATCGTCGCGAACGCGGTGCACATCAGCTGCTCCGCATCGCTCTCAGGGGTGCGGGATTGCGCATGAGATGCAGGGGCGGGGAGTGCCGCGACATCGACCTTGCCGTTCGGCGTCAGCGGAATGCGATCGACCGTGAGCACCGTCGTCGGCACCATGTAGGCGGGCAGCTGCTCGCGCGCGGTCGCGAGGATGCGGTCGCCCGACCCGGTGTTATCGGGTGCGCCAGGACTTGCCACCCAGGCGACGATGCGTGCGCTGTCGGGGCCGGCCGGAGTATCCACGCGCGCCACGGCACCCGTGACCCCATCGGCGCGTTCGAGTGCGCGCTCGACATCCGCGAGTTCGATGCGGTACCCGCGCAGCTTGACCTGATCGTCGTCGCGCCGCAGGTACTCGAGGGAGCCGTCGCGGTGGCGCCGCACGAGGTCTCCGGTGCGATACATCCGCGACCCGGTGCCGCTCGGGTCGGCGATGAACGCGCTCGCCGTCTCGGCAGCGCGACCACGATACCCGTGGGCTTCGGACGCACCGGAGAGGTACAACTCACCGGTGACGCCATCGGGCACCTCGCGGAGGTACTCGTCGAGCACCCGTGCGCGCACATTGGTGATCGGATGGCCGATGCGCACACCCGCGTCGCTCTGCACGCGTGCGACGACGGAGTCGACGGTGAACTCGCTCGGTCCGTACAGGTTCCACGCCTCGATGGCGTCGTCCGCGGCGAGCGATTGCCACAGCTCTGGCGAGATGGCCTCGCCACCGACCGCGATGAGCAGCGGGGTGGCACGCCCCTGCGCCCGGTCGAGCAGGCCGCTGCTCACGAGCTGTCGCACGTACGACGGCGTCGTCTCGAGCACATCGATCGCGTAGGTGTCGAGCGCATCGACGAGGGCCGCGGCGTCGCGTCGGGTGTCGTCGTTCGCCATGACGAGTGTCGACCCGGCAGCCAGCCACAGGATCGGATCCCACGCCGCGTCGAAGCCGAGGCCGGCAACGTGCAGCACACGCGGGGAGCGACCGTCGATCTGTGCGCGGAACGGCTCGATCATTGTGTCGAGGTGCTGCGCGAACACGTTCATCAGCGCCGAGTGCGGCACTTGCACGCCCTTGGGGGTGCCGGTCGTGCCCGAGGTGAAAACAAGGTAAGCGGCGTTTTCGGCCTGCACCTGCGGCAGCTCAGGCCCGGTCTCGCTTCGACCGTCGCGCTCCGACAGCGTCGCGGGATCGATGACGACGGTGCCGGCGGCCTCGGCGAGCGGACCGAAACGGAGCGTGTCGGTCGCTATGAGCAGCTCGGGTGCCGCGGCCTCCAAGATCTGCGTGACGCGCGCATCCGGGTAGTCGATATCGACCGGAACCGCGACCGCACCAGCGCGCTGCGCCGCAAGTACGGTGATGATGGCATCGGCCGAGCGAGGCAGCGCCACGGCAATACGGTCACCCTGGTGCACGCCCGACAGCAGCAGCGCTCGCGCGACGGCATCGATGCGGGCCCGGGCATCGGCAAAGGTCAGCGATCCGGCATCGTCGATGAGGGCGGTCTCATCGGGGTGCGCGCCGACCTGCGCGTCGAGCGCGTCGAGCACGGTGCCCGACACATCTCGGGTCGGGCCGCTCGACTGCCGCGTGATGCGTTCGCGATCGGAAGCGTCGATCGCCTCAATATCGGAGAGCCGACGCTCGGACCGCTCGACCAGCGCTGCAAGCAGGCGATCGACGGAATCGCGCATGCTCGCGATGGTGGGCGCATCGAAGAGGGCGCGGTCGTAGGCCAGCGCAGCATGCAGCGCGCCATCATCGCCGCCGGGCGTCGCGAAGTCGAGCATCAGGTCTGTCTTCACGCCAGCGCTCGTCACCTGGCCGGGCACCGTGATCTCGACCCCGTCGAGATCGAGGCGTGCGGGCGCGGTGTTCTGCAGGGTGAGCAGCACCTGGAACACGGGGTGCCGATCGGCCACTCGCGACGGGCGCAGCGCATCGACGATCGCATCGAACGGCACGTCTTGGTGAGCGTAGGCCTCGGTATTGCTCGTGCGTACGCGCTCAACGAGTTCGTCGAGGGTCGGGTTGCCACTGAGGGAGGTGCGCAGCGGCACCGTGTTCACGAAGAAGCCGATGAGTTCGTTCAGCTGCGGGTCGCTGCGCCCGGCGACCGGGGTGCCGATCACGATGTCGGTGCCGGCGCCGTGCTGGCCGAGGGCGGCCGCGACCGCTGCGTGCAACAGGATGAACAGGCTCGTGCGGTGCTCCTGAGCTGCGGCGCGCAGCTGGGCATGACGCTCGGCGTCGATTTCGAACGCGAGATGCCCGATGTCGCTCAGCGCATGACCGCGCGGGCGATCCCGCGGCAACTCGATCTCTTCAGGAGCTTCGGCGAGGGCGCGACGCCAGTAGTCGAGCTGCGCACTGATCGCGCTCTCCGAGTCTTCGGGTGAGCCGAGCGACGCGCGCTGCCACAGCGTGTAATCGGCGTAACTGACCGGGAGGTCGGGGAGCGCGTCACCGCCGGCCGCGCGCGCCTGGTACGCCTGCGACAGGTCGGCGGCGAACGGCGCGAGCGACCAGCCATCGGCGGCGATGTGGTGCAGGGTGACGACGAGCGTGCGGCGCGTCGGCGACGTGCGCAGCAGCACGGCGCGCAGCGGCACCTCGGTGGTGACGTCGAACGGGCGCAACGTCTCTTCGCGCAGGATCGCATCGAGTCGCTCGGCCGGAACGTCAATGGCGATCAGCGTCGACCCTCCGGCCTCCGTGTCGAGGATGTGCTGCTGCGGTTCGCCATCGACGTACGGAAACACCGTGCGCAGCGGTTCATGACGCGCGACAACGTCGCGGAGTGCAGCGCGGAGGGCACCCTCATCGAGATCGCCCTCAAGGTGCAGCACGATCGGAATGTTGTAGGCGCTCGAGGTCGGATCGAGGGAGTTCAGGAACCAGAGGCGTCGCTGCGTCGGCGACACCGGAAGAAGCGCGCCGTGCGGCATGGGCTGCAACGGGAGCGCGGTCGCCGTCGCTGCGGAAGTCGCGGCGAGATCGGCAAGCTCGGCGGGGGTCGGGCGCTCGAAAACGTCGCGTACCGTGACCTGGCGCTCGAGGCGCTCGGTCAGCAGCGACGCCAGCTGCGTGGCGAGCAGTGAGTGGCCTCCGGCGGCGAAGAAATCTTCACCGATACCGATTGACGGCACCCCGAGAACGTCGGCGAATGCTTTGACGACGATGCGTGCTTCGGGAGTTCGCAGCTGCTGCACTCGATCCGCGGCGACCGCGGACGGCTCGGGCAAGGCGCGTCGATCGAGCTTGCCGTTGGGAGTCATCGGGAGCTCGGCGAGAGCCAGCACGTTTCCCGGCACCATGTAGGCCGGAAGTTCCGCGGTGAGCGCTGTCTTGACGCGCGCCCCCAGACCGCTCAGATCGGCATCGCCGGTGACGTACCCGATGATTCGAGCCGATGCGCCAGAGCCCTGCACCACCGCGGCGGCGCCCGTCACCCCATCGCACCGGCGCAGGGCCGCCTCGACCTCCGAGAGTTCGACGCGGTACCCGCGGATCTTGACTTGCTCATCGATGCGTCCGAGGAAGCGGAGGGAGCCATTGCGGCGGCGTCGCACCACATCACCCGTGCGATACATACGTGTGCCGTCTGCGGTGAACGGATCGGCGAGAAATCGCTCCGCACTCAGCCCCGGCTGCCCGATGTAGCCTGCGGCGACGTTCGCGCCTGCGAGGTAGAGTTCGCCAACGGCGCCGTCGGGAACGGGCGACAGCGCAGCGTCCAGCAGATAGTGGCGCGTGTTGCGCACCGACGTGCCGAGGTGCGGATCGCGACCCTCGGTGATCGGGGCGATCAGGCTGTCGACCGTCGTCTCGGTCGGGCCGTACAGATTGACGGCGTACACGTCGTTGCGCGCGGCGAGCGCGTTCCACAATTCGGGGCCGACGGCCTCGCCGCCGAGTGCGATCTCTGTCGGATACCGGCTCTGGGTGAAGAGGCCCGCCGCGATGAGGGCTTCCGCGAACGACGGGGTGGTCTCGATCGAATCGATCTCGTGCTCCGCCAGGAAGATCGCGAGGCGCTGCGGATCACGACGCACCTCGTCGTCGACGAGGTGCAGTTCGTGGCCGGCGAAGAGCCACAGCAGCGGATCCCACGCCGCATCGAACGACAGCCCGGCGGTGTGCGCGACGCGAGCGGGGCGCCCGAGCCGTGCCTGCGCAGGATCGAACATCTCTGCGCGGTGGTGCTCGAAGAGGTTGCGCAGCGCCAACCGTTCCACGCCGACGCCCTTCGGTCGGCCGGTGCTGCCCGAGGTGAAGACCACGTAGGCGAGATCGGTGGCGGGGGGAATGGGCAGGTGCCCCGCGCCCGCAGGTGCCGATGGCCACTCGGCGGAGGCCGTCTCATCGATGACGAGTGTTGGCACCGTCCAGCTCGCGCCAGAGGCGTGATCGCGTTCGGCCTGGCCGGGGCTGGTGAGCAACAGTTCTGGGGACGCGTCTTCGATCATGTTGCTGACGCGGTCGATCGGGTATTCGGGATCGAGCGGCACGTACACGCCCCCCGACTTCAGAGCGGCGAGCACCAGCACAGGCAGGTACTTGCTGCGCTCGATGCGCACGGCGACGGAGCTGCCCGCGCCGACCCCTCGGGTGACGAGGATGTGCGCGAGACGTGAAGAGAGATCCTGAACCTCGGCGAATGACAGCGAACCGTCGGCGGCGAACACCGCAGGAGCTGCCCCGCGTACCTCGGCGATGTCGGCGAACGCGGTCAGCACAGACTCTTGCCCGATCGGGATCTCGGCACCGGCCCCGCGCGCGAGCAAGCGCGTTGCCTCTGCCTCGCCGACCACGGTGGCGTCGGTGACGGCCGTGGAAGCAGGCGCATCGAGCACCTGGGTGAGGAGCTCAAGCAAGCGGGTGGCGTGCTCGGCGAGCGTGCGCGCGGAGTAGAGCTCCGCATCGCCCTCGAGCTGCAGAGTCGGCTCTGCGGCGTCGCTCGTCAGGCCCGAGATCACCACGGACAGATCACGTACGGGGCCGGTCGACAGGATCGTCACGGTGCCTCGGGCGCGGCCAAACGTCAGATCGTCGATGACCGGGAGCAAGTTGACGGAGGGGCCGGTGGCGCCGTGCCCGGGCGCAAGCTCCCCGATGGGAAACTGCTGGTGGGCGACCGCCCCGCGCACGGCGTCGCCCGCGCTCACGATGACCTCGGCAAGGCTCTGGCTCGCCGAGACATCGACGCGCAGCGGCAGAATACTCGAGAGCATCGACGGCGTCTGCTTCGCGATCGGCCCCCGCCGTGCCGTCACCGGGAGGCCGAGCGAGACTTCCGACTGCCCCGTCATCTTCGAGAGGTAGAGCGCGACGAGCCCCACTGCGGTCTTCGGCATATCGCGTCCGAGTGCGCGCAGGCGCACGGCGTCGGCATCGGGGATCGGAACCGAGGCCCGCTCCACACGACGAGCCACGCGGCTCGCGGTCCCCTCGAGGCCGGTCACCTCCGTGTCGGCAGCGAACTGACCGCGCCAGTACTCCGCATCCGTCGTGAACTGCGCGGAGTTGCGGTACTCCTCAAGGTGGGTCTGGAGCTCGGCGAGGCTCGGCAGCGGAGAAGCGGTGCGCGCCGCGAGATACGAAATCGGGGCCGACAGCACCGCCCCGAGGATGCCGCCCGGCGCGCTCTTGACGAGCCGTGAGTACGCGCCCGCGAGATACCGCAGACCGATGACCGCCGAATAGCCGTCCAAGAGCACGTGGTGCACGCGCTGGAAGAGGAGCCAACGCTCGTCGGCGATCCGGAACAGGACCGTGGCGAAGAGGTCGCCCTCGACAATGTCGCGAGCCGTCGCGAGTTCCGAGTCCATGCGGTCGAGCGCCGCAGCCCGAGCATCGCCCTCGCCGCGGTCACGCAGATCGACGGTCTCGAGTAGATTCGCAGTGGGCGACGGCCGATCGATGACGCCGAACGGGCCCGCACCATCGTCGCGGATGCGGAGACTCATCGCGTCGAGATCAGCGACCGTCTTCGTGAGCGCGATGCGCAGCAGTCGCTCGTCGATTGGTCCCCGCAGATCGAGGTACTGCCCGATCTGGTAGCTGGGGTTCTCGGGATCGAGCTGCTGGGCGTACCAGATGCCGCGCTGAGCGGCGGTGAGCTCGATACTCGAGGATCCGTGCGCGCGAGCGCGAGCATCCGGGGCGAAGGGCGGGCGGTTTTCAGTCACTGGGCGCTCCTGTACTGGCGCCGATATCGAGTTCGGCGCCTCGTCTGCATCTCGGCTTACGGCGTGACGCCGTTCGTCGGTGCAGCGTTACTGGAACTGGCCGATCTGCAGGAAGTTGAGGATGCCGCCGATGTCGATGAGCGGGCCATTGATGAGCGGGCCGTCGATCAGTGCACCTTGGGCGCTCGCCGACGTGGCGGGTGCCACCACGGGGGTTTGCGCGGACTGCGCTGGCTCAACCGCGCTCGCGGGAACGGCTGTGACGGCGAGTGCGCCGATCGAAATCGCTGCTGCGGTGGCGGCGCTGGCAAAGGTGCGGGTCGACTGCTTCATTGTGCTGCTCCTCGTTTCACGGTGATGTGCCGGGTTGGTCACATGCGGGGTTCGGAGCACTGCCGAGATCGGTTTGGAGACATTCCGAGGTCTGCGGGAACGGTCAGGTTCGCCGAGGTTTCGGCGCGCAGACACTGAATTGAGCCTGATGGCTCATCAGCGTTGTGCGTCGCATTCACTCGCATGGCGCGCACCGAGCGCACCGGTTTCGCTCGAGTGCATGCTCGAAGCGCTGGTGCACTCGAAATAGAAGGGTGCGTTCGATGCGCTGCACGAGGTGCGAGGGGCGGGGCGCGAGGGGCGCTGCGAGCTGCGCTCAGCCGGCGCCGCCGCCCACCGCGCTGCGGAGTGACGCTGCGAGCGGCGTGAGGTTGAGCTTCTGCACGCTTCGGGGCCGGTGAGCGTCGTCGAACCCCGCAGAGATCCATTCAGCGAGTGCGGCCGCTTCGCCGCCATCCGCGATGTGCTCGACGGTGGAACGCCCGACCACGATGTTCACCGCCAGACGCGAGTCACGCGAGAAGTACTTCATCGATGAGTGTGTCGGGCTCGATGAGGTGCCGGTGTCAGCAGCCCCCGACGCGTAGTCGGTCAGGCTTCCGCTGATCCAGACCGCGATTTCGCAGGTTTCAACCCCCGACACCTCAAGCGACGCGAGCGCCTCCTTGCCGTGTTGTCGCAACTGCACCAGCGACGCGTGGAACCGACCTGCTTCGGGGCCGCCCATTCGGCCACTGAGTGACATCTCCATGCAACTCAGGCTAGTCCGCGATGTCGTCGCAGCGTCGCAGCACGAAAGCTCAGAGCGGCACGTTCAGGTTGACCGCCCAGTCGCGTATCGCCTGTCGCTCGGCGGCGTCGCAGACGTATCCGTACCCCTGGCTCTCCGACCCGTTGCTCAGCGACCACTGGTCGGAATAGGTCAGCGCGTAGCAGTCGGCCATGACTTCTTTGCTGCCCTGGAACATGCCCTGCGCGAGCAGATCGTTGTAGGCGCCCGAGTAGTCTTCGGCGCCCTGGTCGTCAGCCCGTTGATACACATGCGCGAGTTCGTGGGTGACGAGCATCAGATTCATCCACTCGCTGCCGACCTCGGCCTCGGGCAACAGATGCACCGTGAGCGGTTGGGCCGCGAGCACGCAGCCGATGTTCTCCTTGCCCGGCCTCGGCTCGCTTACGCAGGCCGTTGCGGCGTCGTACTGCACGTCGATGAAGCCGTTGCCCGCTGCATCGACGATGCCCTCCGTCAGTGATCCCGACGCATTTGAGCGGCGTGCCTCGGCAGCGGCCACGCTCTGTTCGAGTTCTGCACGAAACGCAGCGGCCCGCTCCGCGATGGGCTTGGCTTCGTAGATGCCGATCGTCGGGTCGGCGGCGCGCTTCTCGTCGAGTCTGAAGGTGCGCAGGTCGGCGACGAGCGGTGCGACCGGGTTGCCCTCCAGCTGGGCGGCGAGTTCGATGATTCGCGGCCGGTCTGCCTCGAATCGGGAGATCTGCGCGTCGACTTCCGGGTCAGAGGCCGGAGGCGGAGCCTGCGGGGTGTCGGGAGCAGCACTCTGAGACGGGAGGGGCTGCGAAACGTCGCGAGTATCGGGCGCCGATACGGCGGTACCCAAGCCGAGCGCGGCAACGAGCATGATGATCGCGATCACGGCGACGACCAGGCACCCGCAGCCGGCGAACCACCATCCGGCGCCGCTGCGTCGCCGAGGTGCGGGAGGCGACTGAGGCCACGATGGCGCACGCACCGGGATGGGCGCGCCCACCGAATCCACCGCGCCCGCCGCACCTAGCGCACCCACCGGCGAAGCCGGCGGCATCGGCGCGTACGCGAATGCTGCCGGGTTCACGGCGCGCATCCACTGGATCAGTTCGGGGTAGGCGTTGGTGTTCGCGGCGATCTCGGCGTGCAGATCCCAGCGGCGGGCGGCGATATCGGCCAGCACGCGCGGGGGTACGCCGCGTGCGTTCGCCGCATACCGGTCAGCGTCTTGCGGCGAATTCACGATTCGGGTCTCCTGCACATCTCGTCTGCACTCAGTGTCTCAGGTGGCGGCGACGCTGCTCTTGAGCGACGCATCGTATCCATAGGCTTGACGTACCCCACTACCGCACCAGCAGCTCCGTCACCGCTTCGGTCGCCTTCGCCCGGTAGCGCTTCGGAGTGATGTCGTGGTGCGCGGTGAATGCCCGCGAGAACGCGGGTGCGTGCGCGTAGCCGACGCGCTGGCCGGCTTCGCGCACCGTCATCCCCTCTTCGAGATACTGGCGGGCAAGCGTCATGCGCAGCTGCGCGCGCCAGCGCGCAAACGGTTGCCCGTACGCCGCCCGAAACTCGCGCGAGAGCTGGGCGCTCGGCACCGACAGCGCGGTTGCCCACTCGTCCATACTCGTGCCGGCGTCGGGGTGCGTGCGCGTCTCGGCGGCGACGGTCGCGGCGGCGGCTGACGGGCGACCGGCGACTGGCTCGGATTCAGTGGCGATCGCGCTCAAAAACCAGCGGGTCACTCGAAACGCGTCGTGCCCCTGCGGGCGAATCCAGCTGTAGTTGGCGACGGCGTTGTGCAGCAGGAAATCGTCGGCTTCGGCGGGCAGGCGCAGGGCGCGGGGTGATGGCGGCACGGTGCCGGTGCGGCCGGGCACGGACCCGAGGGGCAGCAGGATCGCCCCGGCATCGAGATCCACTCGATTGCGCACGCCCGCCGGAAGCCACAGCGCGTCTCCGCGCTGCAGGTGAATGAGCCGGTCGCCGACGGTCGCGCGGGCGCGCCCGCGATGCACCCAGATCAGCACATGGAAGTCGTTGATGCGCTCCCAGCTCGTGGCGCTCGGGATCGCCGGCGGACTGGCAGGCAGCCCGGTATCGGGCAGCCCAGCTTCGGGCGCTGCGGCGCCGGGGAATGCGGCGCCGGGGCGGGCGTCGTGTAGAGCCTGAGCCGGTGGCTGCGGCAATACCCTCGACCGCGCCCCGAGGCTCTGACGAGCGAACTCGCTCGGCGTGCGGCCGGTGCGCGCGCGAAACGCCCGGGTGAACCCCGAAGCTGTGCGAAAGCCGCTGTGCTCCGCGGCCCAGCCGACGTCGTGGCCCTGTGCCAGCAGCTGCGCAGCCGAAGCGATGCGCACCGCCGTGCGCCAGCGGCCGAAGGGCATGCCGGTCTCCTGCGAGAAGGCGTGCTCGACGCTCCGCACCGACACGGCGTGCGCCGCCGCGATGGCGGGGAGCGCATCGTGGGTTCGCGGATCCCGCAGCACACCGCGCGCAATCTGCAGCGCGATGCTTGATCGCGGCATCGGCGGATGCGATGCGCCCGGAGCGGCCTCGCGCGAGCCGTCGCGCGAGACGCCCACGACGAGGTCGAGGGTGGGGCCTGAGTTGACAGGGGGTGCTAGGAAGCCGAGGCTCTGCGCGAAGCGCCAGAGCAACCAGTCGCCCAGTGCGGCGTCGACGTCGAGCGGCGTGATCGACGCGATCGGCGTTGCGGGGTTGCCGATGACGGGAACGACGACTGATTCGGCTTCGGTGCGCAACTGGTACGAGAGGCCGGCGGGTACCCACGCCGCGGTGCCGGCCACGATTCTGGCGTCGCCCCGCACCGTCTCCAGGTGCGCGACGCCCGAGCGCACCCAGAGCAGTGCGGGCGCGCGCTCGGAGCGGCCGTGCATGAGCGCCGGGGCTACCTGCGGCGCGGGCGCGGGCGCCCGTGAATGCGGCGAGTCGTGACCCATGGCGCCTTTCGCAATTGGGTATGAAATCTGCACTTCAGGACAAATCATCCGTTCTGAGCAAGGCTAACCTAACTTCTCGTTCGCCCAATTTCGAAGGACATCATGCCCGCTTCCTCCGTGCGCGCCGCGCGCCGCACCACCGCGCTCATCGCGCTCTCCATCTCCGCTCTGCTGCTGGTCGGCTGCGCCAATTCCTCCTCGGCGACGAGCGACGCTGGCGCCGAGTCTTCCGACTCGATGCCCGCAGCAGAGGGGCACGCCACATATCCCCTCACGCTCGAAAGCCCCTACGGCGAAACGGTGCTGCAGGAGCGGCCGACCCGCATCGCGGCAATCGTGCCGAACGCGAGCGATACCGAACTGCTGTTCTCGCTGGGCGTGACGCCCGTGCTGAGCTCGAGCCTGGTCACCGAGGGCGGCTACCTCACCGAGTACGGCGCCGAGACCGTCGATACGTACGAGTTCGTCGTGGGCGAGGATATTCCGGTCGAGGCGATCGCCGCCAGCGACCCCGACCTCATCGTCGCTGTCGGGTGGCTCGGCGGTCTCGCCGGCGTCAGCTTGAGCGACTACTACGATCGTCTGTCGACGATCGCTCCTGTGCTCGCGAGCCCCGAAACCTCGCAGGCGCTCGTGTCGCCGTGGCAGGATTCGATCGGGCTCATCGGTGAGGCGCTCGACCTGAGCGACGCCGCCGACGCGGTGATCGACGACTACGAGACGCAGCTCTCCGACCTGCGCGACGCGCACCCGGAGTTCGACGGACTGACCGGCACCTGGACCATTTACTACGGTGCGGGCACGGGGCTGCAGTACCTGTCGCAGCCCGACTCGGCGCCGGCCGAGTTCTTGGAAGAACTGGGCTTCGCGCCGAACCCGGGCGCGGCGGCGTTCTCCGCTGATCCGACCGTCAGTGACGAGCTGCTGTCGAAGATCGACGCCGACGTCATCGTGCTCGGCCAGAGCGCGCACGCTTCGGATGCGGAGTTCGCGGGGGTCGTCGACGGGTCGCTCTTCCAGAACCTGGGCGCGGTCTCCGCAGGCCACCTCGTGACGCTGCCGCCGCGCACCGATGACGGCTGGGATCCGCTCTGGGCCATCACGAGCGGCGGGCCGATCGGCAACGCGAAGGCGGCCCAGTACGTGGCGCCGCTGCTCGCCGACGTGCTCTAACGGCAACTCGCTCACCTGCTCTCAGGGAGGGTGCACCGCTGCGGTGCACCCTCCCGTTTCTCGGGAAAGGCTCGAGGTGACCACCTCACTCTCTCCAAGCCGGGGGCCTCTCGCCAGCGTGCGGCAGGCGCCGGTGCCCACGGGGTCGGCCCGCGATGGCCAGGCGGCGCGACGATCGCTGGGTGCCATCGCGCTGCTCGCGGCACTCGCGCTGGCGATCCTGCTCAGCCTCGGCGTCGGCGCGCAGGCGATTCCGGTCGCCACCGTGTGGCACGCCCTCGTCTCGCCCGACGGCTCCGAGGCGTCGTCGATTCTGTGGTCGCTGCGCGTGCCGCGCACCGCGGTCGGCGTCGTGGCGGGCATCGCGTTCGGTGTGTCGGGGGCGCTGATTCAGGCGCTGACTCGCAATCCGCTCGCCGACCCCGGCATCCTCGGCGTGAACGCCGGCGCCTCGTTCGCGATTACGCTCGCGATTGGCGTCTTCGGCATCGGCACGATTTCGGGCTATGTGTGGTTCGCGCTCGCGGGCGCGGTGCTGAGCACGGTGTGCGTGTACGCCATCGGATCGGTCGGCCGGGGCGCCGCCTCGCCCATCACTCTGGTGCTCGCGGGCGTCGCCTTCGCAGCCGTGCTCACCGCCTGCTCGACCTTCCTCACGCTGATGGACGAGGAGACCTTCCGCGGCTTCCGCAACTGGGGCATCGGCTCGATCGCGCGCACCCCGCTCGCCCAGCTCGGATCGGTGCTGCCGTTCATCGTGGTCGGCCTCGCGCTCGCCGCCGTGATCGCCGGCTCCCTCAACGCGGTCGCCTTGGGCGACGACCTCGCCGCATCGCTGGGTGCCAACATCGCCCGCACCCGCGTGCTCGGCATCATCGTGGTCACCCTGCTCGCCGGTGCAGCGACCGCGCTGACCGGTGGATTGGCGTTTGTCGGGCTCATGGTGCCGCACATCGTGCGGTGGTTCACGGGGCCGGATCAGCGCTGGATCCTGCTCTTCACCGCGCTCGGGGCGCCGACGATGGTGCTCGGCGCCGACGTCATCGGGCGCGTGATCGCCCCGCCCGGCGAGATCGAGGCCGGTGTGCTCACCGCGGTCATCGGTGCGCCCGTGCTCATCGCGCTGGTGCGTCGACGCGAAGCGAGCGGGCTGTGAGCCGGGCGGTCGAGGCGAGTGCAACTGCGCCAGCCGCACCTATCGATTTCGGGTACCGCTCGCGCGACCTGCGTCTGGGCAATCTCGTCGCGCTGCGGGTGCGATCACGCGCGCTCACCCTGAACGCGGTGATCTGCGCGCTCGCGGTGATCCTGAGCGTCATCGGGCTCGGTCTCGGCGACTATCCGCTGCGACCCACGCAGGTGCTGTCGGTACTGGCGGGCAATGGTGAGGCGTTCGAGCGGATCGTCGTGGTCGAGTGGCGCCTGCCGATGGCGGTCGCCGCGCTGGTGCTCGGTGCGCTGCTCGGCATCTCAGGGGCGGTGTTTCAATCGGTGACGCGCAACCCGCTCGGGTCGCCCGACATCATCGGCTTCGACGCGGGGTCGTACACCGGCGTGGTGCTCACCGTGCTCGTGCTCGGTGCGAACGACTTCTGGGCGATCGCGCTCGCGGCGCTGGCTGGCGGGCTGCTCGCTGCATTCGTCGTCGCGCTGCTGGCGAGCAGAGGCGGCGGCATTCAAGGCTTCCGCCTCATCATCGTGGGCATCGGTATTTCTGCGGTGCTCGGCTCGGTGAACGCGTATCTGATCACGCGCGCCAACCCCGAAACTGCCGTCACCATCGGGTTCTGGGGTGCGGGGTCCTTGACGGGGCTCACCTGGTCCGCGCTCGTGCCCGCCGTGATCGGCGGCACAGTGGTCATTTGCGCGATGGTGCTGCTCGCGCCGTCGCTGCGGCAGCTCGAGGCCGGCGACGACTCCGCGCTCGCACAGGGCGTCAACGCGCGCCGCACCCGCCCGCTGCTGCTCATCGTCGGGGTGATGGCGACCGCACTCGTGACCGCGGTCGCCGGGCCTATCGGTTTCGTCGCGCTGGCGGCGCCGCAGCTCGCGAGGCGCGTGTCCGGATCACCCGGCGTTTCGGTCGCTGCAGCCGCATGCATGGGTGCACTGCTGGTCAGCGCCGCCCAGCTGGTGTCGCTGCTGTTCGCCCAGTTCGCACGGGCGGTGCCGGTCGGGCTCATCACCGTCGCGCTCGGGGGCCTGTACCTGATTTGGCTCCTCATCAGAGAAACTCGGAAGGCCGTATGAGCACCATCGAAACCCCTCCAGCGATGACGACCGACGGTGCGTCGCGGCTCGCCGCGCATGCCGCGTCGTTCGGATACGACGCGCGGGTGATCAGCGACGGCATCACCGTCGAGATTCCCGACGACTCGTTCACCGTCATCATCGGGCCGAACGCCTGCGGCAAGTCGACCCTGTTGCGGGGGCTCTCGCGCCTGCTGAAGCCGAACTCGGGCAGTGTGACGCTCGACGGGCGGAGCATTCAGCAGTACCCGGCGAAGGAGGTGGCGCGGCGACTCGGACTGTTGCCACAGAGCTCCGTCGCCCCCGCGGGTATTCGCGTGGCCGACCTCGTTGCGCGCGGACGCTTTCCGCACCAGAAGCTCATCAAGCAGTGGACCGATGCCGACGCCGCAGCCGTCGCCGACGCCATGCACCGCACCGGGGTGACCGAGCTGTCGGGGCGCCTCGTCGATGAACTCTCCGGCGGGCAGCGCCAGCGGGTGTGGGTCGCGATGGCGCTCGCGCAAGAGACGGAGCTGCTGCTGCTCGACGAGCCGACCACCTACCTCGACATCACGCATCAGATCGACCTGCTCGACCTCTGCTCCGAACTGCACGAGTCGGGGCGCACCCTGGTTGCCGTGCTGCACGATCTCAACCAGGCAGCGCGCTACGCCACCCACGTGATCGCCATGCGCGACGGCGCGATCGTCGCCGAGGGGGCACCCCACGACATCTTCACCCCCGAGCTCATGCGCGAGGTGTTCGGGCTGGAGTGCATCGTCGTGCCCGACCCGGTCACGGGTACTCCGCAGGTCGTGCCGCTCGGGCGCAGAGCCGCTCGCACCATCCGGGAGGATCACCATGCCGCACACTGACTCCGCGCCGACCGCACCGCTCCGCGATGCGCTGCGACCAGCCGCACCGCTGCTGATCAGCGCGGTGTTCGCCGCAGCGGCGTCGGGCCTCGTCGGGCTCGCCGGCACCTGGTCGGCAGTGCGGTTCATCGGTGACCCGCGCACCGAGAACGGGCTGCAGACCGTGCTCGGCTGGGCGCTCGCCGCAGTGCTTGCCGGGCTCTCCGCCTGGGCAGCGCACGCGGGCGAGGCCCGCTTCTCGGGTCGGCTGAGGCGCACGCTCAGCGCCCGCCTCGTGCGCCTGCCCGCGAGTTCCGTGGCGCGCATCGGCAGCGAGCGTCTGCGCCGGGCTGTAACCGTTGACATCGCCGCGCTGCACCACGCCGTTGCGCACCTCCCGTCCGAGATCGCGACGCTCGTCGTCGTGCCCATCGCCACCGTGGTGCTGCTCCTCGCAATGGCGGGGCCAGTGGCATTGCTCGCATTGATTCCGGGAGTACTCGCTGCCGTGTACTCCCTCGGTATCGTGCCGCGAATCGCCGCCAAGCACGGCGCCGCGCAGGCAGCGGTGCTCGGCGACATCGAGTCTGCCGTTGGCGAGCACGCGCGCGGCATCCGGGTGAACCGACTCTTCGGCGCCCAGGCCGGAGCCGCCGCCGAGTACCAGCGCGCCACCGAGCGCTTCACCGACGGCATGGTCGCCTGGGTCGCGCGCGTCGCGACCCCCGCCGCCATCTCGGCAGCGTGCCTGCAAGCCGCTGTCACCTACGCGGTGGCGTACCTCGTCGGATACGGCCGTTCACCCGAGGTCATCGCGGCCATGATGCTCTTCGGTCTCGCCATCGTGACTCCCGCGCTGCGTCTGGGGCACGGGCTCGACTACGTGCGTGCCGGCAAGGCCGCCGCGGCTCGGCTGCAGCAGATCTTCGCCGAGCCGGTGGTGGCGGCAGCGCCCACGTGTGCACCGCTGGGCGACGCGGCGATCGAGCTCGACTCCGTTTCGGTGGCGCTCGACGGGCGCCGGGTGATCCACCACCTCGATCACGCCGCTGCCCGCGGTCGCGTCACCGCAATCGTGGGGCAGAGCGGCGCCGGCAAATCGACCCTGCTGCGCGCGATCGCCGGGTGGGAGCCGATCGCCGCGGGCGAGGTGCGCGTCGCGCGGGTCAACGGCGACGCGCCGCTGCTGATTCCCCAGGGCGCCCACGTGCTCGACGCCAGCGTGCGTGACAACCTCACCATCGATGGGCAGGCGCGTGGCGACGACGAGCTCAAGCGTGCCCTGCAGCGAGCACAGCTCGAGGTCGCGCTCGACGCGGGCGCGGCGACGCTCTCGGGTGGCGAGCGCCAGCGGCTCGGGATCGCGCGCGTCTTTCTGGCGCACGCCCCGGTCGTGCTGCTCGACGAACCCACGAGTGCCCTCGACCGCGACACTGCCGACCGCGTGGTGCGCGAACTCATCGCCGACGCCGAAGAGCGGCAGCGGGCGATCGTGCTCGTGACCCACGATCCACTCGTCGCGGCGACCGCTCACGAGCGCCTCGAACTGGCTCCGTCTGAGCCTGTTTCGGCGGCACCCGCTGCCCCAGACCGCGCCACGTACGACCTCGCCCAGGAGACCCGATGACCCAGCACGCCCGCCCTCGTTCCGTCTGGGCCGAGCTGCCGCCGCGCAGCCGCGCACGACTGCTGGCCGTGGCCGGCGGCTGGGTGCTCGTCGCCCTCTGCGAAGCCGGCGCCTACACGCTGCTCGCGGCCTCGATCCATCTCGGCCTCGGCCCGCTCGCGGTGGTGCTGTCGGCCGCGCTCTCCGCGGTCGTCACCGTGCTCGTTGCACGGGCCGGATACCTCTCGGGGGCGCGTCTCGCCGGCGAGCTGTACGCCGTGATCGGCCGCACCTTCGCCGTTGCCAAACTGTCGTGGTTCACTGAGGGCAACCGCGCGCTGGCGGCGGGTGTCGCGAGCCGCGGCATCCCCACGCTCATGGGTGTGCCCGCGCACCAACTGCAGACGTTCATCGTCGCTCCGCTGCTGCCGATCCTGCTCGCGATCGGTGCGGGCGTGGTGTTCGGGTGGGCGACCGGGCTCGTGCTCGGTCTGCTGCTCGTCGGAGCGCTCGCGCTGCAACTCGTCGCCCAGCTTGCGTTGCGTCGCGCCGACGGTGCCCGGCATGCGGCCGAGCACGCAGCCGCCGAAGCCTCGCTCGAGCTGGTGGAGCACCTCGAACTGCTGCGCAGCGGCGCCGGCCCCGACGGGGCGCTTGAGCGATTCGCTGCCGGGTGGGATCAGCAGGAGGCCGCGGCCGCCACCACGAGTCGGGCAGCATCGCTGGCGACCGTCGGTTCCGGGATCGCCGCCGCGCTGCCACTGATCGGCATCGTGCTGCTCATCGTCACCCGCGATGGCTTCGCCGCGGCTTCGGCACTGGGGCTGCTCGTGCTCACGCTCGCCGCCACGGCGCCCATCACCGGGCTCGCTCTGGCGGCACTCGCCTGGGGCGACCTCCGCTCGACCATCGCCGACTTCCACCGCGTCGTCAGCGCCCCCGCCCTCCTCGAGCCGGTCGAGCCAGCAGCGGTGCCCGCGAACGGAGCGCTCACTATCGATGCGGTGCACGCCGGGCCAGTGCTGCACGGTATCTCAGCGGAGATCGCTGAGCGATCGCGCACCGTCATCGTCGGCCCGAGCGGCAGCGGCAAGAGCACACTGCTCGAACTGCTGATGCGCTTCGACGACCCGCAGTCGGGTGCCGTGCGCTTCGGCGGGCGATCGATCGCCGACTTCGCGTCGCCCGAGTACGCTCGCCGCTTCGCCTACGTGTCGCAGGATCCCGTCGTGTTCGCGGGAACCCTCGCGGAGAACATCCGCCTCGGGGCGCCCCACGCCAGCGACGAGCAGGTGAGGATCGCAGCCGAACGCGCCCAACTCGGCGCCGTCATCGCGCGCTCGCCGCAGGGCCTCGACCAGGCGATCGGTCACCAGGGTGCGCTGCTCTCCGGGGGCGAGCGTCAGCGTGTGGCAATCGCCCGCGCGCTGGTGCGCGAGGCGCCGGTGCTGATCCTCGACGAAGCCACCAGTGCCCTCGACGCCGAAACAGAAAGCCGTGTTGCCGCAGCGATCAGCGAGCTCCCGGTGACCGTGGTCGCGGTGACGCACGGCGACCCGTCGATCTGGAGACCGACGGCGAGGATCGAGCTCGGGGTGTGAGGCGGGGTGCGCCAGTGACACACATACCCCGCTGTCGCAGCCGCGTCGCTACCCTGGCGTGAAACGCGGGGTGGGGGCACCATGCTGAATCGAACGAGCAGCTGGCGACACGGTGGGTCGATCCGGATGTGCGCAAGCGCCGCTCTCGTCGGCGCGATGCTGCTGACTTCGGGGTGCACGGTCATTGCGGGGCAGCAGGCCCGAACTGCCGCGGAGGCGAGGCTTGCGCAGACCATCACCGAGACGCAGCGGGCGGTGTGGGATCACCGAGACGCGCTCGCCGCAGACGTCGACGGTGCGGTCGACGCGATGCTTGCAGACGGCGTCTCGCCGATCACCGATGCGCGACGCGTCGCCGCCGGTACCGCGATCGAAGTCGGGCCGGGGGAGGCCGCGCTCCTGAGCGCAGATGCCACGTCCGATGGCTCGGTGCTCACCTTCACTGTCGTTGGTTCCGGCACGGCCGGCGACTACCTGACGTCGACAACTCGCACCGAGGGACTGTGCTTCGCGCTTCGCCTTCCCGTCGATGAGCCGGTCATCAACACAGAAGACGCAGCGTGCCCGGCAGGGCGAGGGCTCCCCGTCGCCGACGACGCCGGCGACGGGCAATCGACGGATCTCGTCCCCCTCGCTCGACTCGATGTGCGCACGTCTGTCTCTGCGTCCGACTTCCGGCCGCCGCCGTGCCAGTGTTACAGCGGGAGTCCCTGCGAGTGCCCGGGAGGTTGAGGGGCGCGGATCGGGCGTGCCAGCATGAGTTCCATGAGTGAACTCCGCGAGGCCCGCGACACCGATGCCGGCCAGATGGCCGAGGTGCAGAACGCGATTTACCGAGCCGGGCTGCGGGCCGCACCGGTGACGGAGGAGCTCATCTTCGAGCGTTACCTCGACCCCGAGCACACCGTGGCGTGCACGGTCGTCGAGCACAGTGGCCGCGTGGTGGGGTTTCAATCACTGAAGCGCGCGTGGCCGGGTAACCCATACGACGTGGCCGAGGGGTGGGGAATCATCGGCACCCACATCAGCCCCGACGCCGGGCGCAGCGGGCTCGGGCGGCGCTTGTTCGCCGTGTCACTGAGCGCCGCGCGAGAAGCCGGGCTGACCGCGATCGACGCGAGCATCGGCTCCAGCAACGCAGCCGGGTTGGCGTACTACCGCGCTCTGGGCTTCGTGCCCTACCGCGAGAGCGGCGACACCTTGCCGCATCGCTTCGATCTCTGAGGCCGTGAGCCGGTCTGAATCACAGTTCCAAGGTCATGAACACGCTGTTTGGATCGGCGACGTACGATCCGAATGCCTCACACGTTTCGAAGCCCGCGGCCGCGTAGAGGTTCCGGGCCGGCGCGAAGAACTCCATGCTGCCCGTTTCGAGCGATAGCCGTTTGACCTCGCGACTGCGAGCATCAGCGATCAGGTGCGCGAGCATCGCCGATGCGATGCCTTCGCCGCGCACGGCAGGATCAGTGCGCATGCTCTTGAGCTCTTCGTGATCCGCTGAAATTGTGCTGAGTGCTCCGGTTGCGACGAGCACCCCGGCACGGTGGCCGACCCATAGTTGCACGCCCGGGGCGTCGAGCGCCGCGAGGTCGAGCGCATGCCGGCTTTCCGGTGGCGCCGTCGGTGCCAGGTCTGCGAGGTGCGCCGTGAGGAACGCGTGCAACTGCGCGTCGGTCAAGTCCGCGTGGGAGATCCGGAGCATCATCGGGCTATCTTCCTCGACACGGATGTCGCGGGTGTAACGCGCCGTCGAGCCCGTCCTTGCGCGACGGCGCCCCGTCGCCGAATACTGACTGCATGACGTACGCCAGCCACGACGAGTACATCGACGACGCTCCCGAGCGGTTTCGCCCCGTGCTAACTGCACTGCGCGAGGTCATTGCGCGTGCGCTGCCCGAGGCGGAGCAGATCATCAAGTACGACATGCCCGGCTTTCGTATCGGAGAGACCATCGTCGCGAGCTACGCCGCATTCAGTAAGCAGTGCGGCCTCTATCTCTCACCCGTCGCGATCAGCGCGCACGCCGACGAACTCGCCGAGATCGGGCTGAAGCCCACCAAGACCGGCATCGCCTTCCCGGTAGGTAAGCCGATCCCTGACGATCTCGTCGCGCGGCTCGTGCACGCCTCCCGGGATGCTGCTCCCTGACGGCGAACAGATTCCTTACTTCTTCTTCGGCGTGCGGTTCTCCGCACTGACCATCCACGACAGCTGCTCGAGGCGCTCGAGCACGGCGTGCAAGATGTCGGCGCTCGTCGGATCCTCATCGTCGACCTCGTCGTGCACCCCGCGGCAGGTGCCGATTGTGGCCTCGAGCCGCTCCGTCATCAGGTCGATGACTTCCTTTGTGGCGATCTCGCCCTGCGGAAACTCGGGGAGGCTCGTGGTTTCGGCGACGCTGTCGCTGCGGCCATCGGGCAGCGCGTGCAGGGCGCGCATGCGCTCGGCAACGGTGTCCGTGAACTCGCGCGCCGCATCGATGATCTCGTCGAGCTGCAAGTGCGTGTCGCGGAAGTTCTGGCCGATAACGTTCCAGTGCGCCTGCTTGCCCTGCAGCGACAGCTCAATCAGGTCGACGAGCACTTTCTGCAGGTTGTCGCTGAGCTGCTGCGACGCCTGGAATCCACTCTCGGCGTTCTGCTCGTCGGTGAGGCCGGCGCCCGATCCTCCACGAGCTGCGCGGCGCTGATTGCGGGGTGCGGTGCTGTTTGCCATAGCAATGTCCTCTCGTTGGTGTACGCCTTCGACGGTACGGTCGCGCCGCCGGTTTGGCAGCGGGGTTGACACGGTGTGAGCGGCGCGAGAGAGAACCGTGCCGAGACGGTTGCTCGGACGCGAGCTCGCTCACGCAATCCCCTTGTCGGTGGTGCGTCCCGGCCTCAGGATGCGAAGCGTGAGGGCACGGAGCTGCCCGCGCATCCAGAGAAGGGAATGGCATGGAGGATCGCCCACCGCAGAGCGTTGCCGAAGCATTCGAGCATGCGCAGCGCATCGCACCCGAGTTTCCCTCGCCGGGCCTGGGGGCGACGCGACGGCTGTGGGATCACCTCGCGGCGCTCGCCGCAGCGGATCTGGCAGTTGCGCGAGCAATAGAGCCGCATCTCGATGCGTGTGCGATCTTCACTCAGGCGGGCCTGCCGCTTCCGAAGGGTGCGTGGGGCGTCTTTGCTTCAGAGGGCGGCCCGTGCCCGGTCGTCGCGGTGAACACTGGTGACGATTGGGCGATCACCGGAGAGAAGCTCTGGTGCTCGCTCGCGACTGAGCTCGACGGTGCGCTGGTCACCGCTGCCACCGATGCGGGGCCGCGTCTCTTTGCGATTGATCTGCGCGATGCGGGGGTGCAGGTGCGCGAGGGGGCGTGGATGGCGCGCGGGCTCGTCGAGATTCCCAGCGGGCCGGTCTCATTTGACACTGTGCGGGCAACACCGGTGGGTGGGCCGGGCTGGTATCTCGAACGCGATGGATTCTGGTGGGGCGGTATCGGCGTCGCGGCCTGTTGGCTCGGCGGAGCGATCGGTCTGATGCGTACGCTCCAGAGCGCTGCTGCCGCAAAGCCTGGTCCATATCGCGCGGCGCATCTCGGTACGCTCGACACCCTGCTTCACGCGTGTCGACTGGCACTGCATAATGCTGCCGACGCGATCGACGAGCGCCGCGAGGTGAACGGCCCGCTGCTGGCGTACCGAGTGCGCTCCCTGGTCGCTCGCACCTGCGAAGAGACGATCTGGCGTGTCGGGCATGCACTCGGTCCGGCACCGCTCGCGATGAATGAGGATCATGCCAAGCGCGTGAGCGACCTGCAACTCTACATCCGCCAGCACCATGCCGAGCGTGATGACGCCGCGCAGGGCACACTGCTTCTGCAAGCGGAGACCCTGCAGTGGTGACCTTTGACGCGGCAGAGCCGGGCACGTCGCGAGCCACCTGGGAGCACGATGCGCGACTCGCTGCACTCCCGGAGTTCGACCCGATGCAGTATCCGGCGGTGCTCGTGTTTGCCGCGCACCCCGATGACGAGACGCTCGGAGCCGGTGGGCTGATCTCCCGCTGTGCCGACGCGGGGATTCCGATGCAGGTGATCTGTGTCACCGACGGCGCGGCTTCGCATGACAACGTGCCCGACCTCGCCGCGACGCGACAGCGGGAGCTGCAGGAGGCGCTGCGGATCCTGCACCCCGATATCGTGCTGAGTTGGCTCGCTTTCTCCGACGGCCGTGCCGAAGCGCAGTCTGCCGAGGTCTCTGCAGCAATCGCCGGCATCCTGGGCGCGGCACCCTCCGGGGCACTCGTGGTGGCGCCCTGGCGTGGCGATGCGCACCCCGATCATCGGGTGGTGGGCGAGCTCGCCGTGCGGCACTCGGGTGGGCGTACCGTGCTCGAATACCCGATCTGGATGTGGCACTGGGCATCGCCCGATCACGATGCGACCCCCTGGCGAGACCTTGTCGCGGTTGAGATCGACGCCGGCATCAAACAGCGGGCAATCGAGGCATTCACCTCGCAGATCCGCGTGCCGGTAGCGGCGCAGGCAGCCCCGTTGCTGCGTGCGGACTTCCTCGAACACTTCCGCCGGCCGGTCGAATATTTCGTTGCGTCGACCGAAGCGTTCGGCGCTGACTACTTCGAATCGTTGTACGCGAACTCCGCCGACCCGTGGAGTTTTCGCACCCGCTGGTACGAGTCACGCAAGCGCGCCATCACTCTGGCGTCGCTGACGCGTCAGCGCTTCACCAGCGCCCTCGAGATCGGGTGCTCGGTCGGGCACCTCACCGAGATGCTCGCCGAGCGATGCGATGATGTGTTCGCCGTCGATATCTCGGAGCGCGCGATCGCCGAGGCGAGCGCGTCTGTGCCAGCGCATGTGCGTTTCGGGGTGCGCGATGTGCTCGCAGATTTTCCTGAGGGCCAGTTCGATCTGATCGTGCTGTCCGAAGTCGGTTACTACTGGGGCGAGCCCGAGTTGCGAGAGATCCGCACGCGGATTCGGGATCACCTCACCGCCGACGGGCTCCTGGTCGCGTGCCACTGGCGGTATCCGGTCGCGGGGCATCGTCTGAGCGGCGACCGTGTGCACGCGATCTTGCGCGAAGAGCGCTGGCATCGGCTCGTCGCGCACACGGAGGAAGACTTCGTGCTCGAGGTCTTCGGGCGCGACGGCCGATCGGTCGCGGCGCGCGAGGGGCTGACGTGATCACACACGTCGCCGTGGTGATCCCGGCGAAGAACGAGGAAGACCGCATCGAGGCATGCCTGTCTGCTGTGCGCGTTGCGGCATCGCGGTGCCCGGTCCCCGTAACGGTCACGCTCGTCGCCGACAGCTGCACCGACAGTACGGTCGAGCGGGCGCTGAAGTTTCGGGGAGTGAGCGTCGTCGAGGTTAACGCGGCGAACGTGGGAGTGGGCCGAGCTACCGGAGTGCGGAGCGCGCTGGAGCGTTGCGGCGCGGACACGGGCCGGGTGTGGATCGCCAATACCGACGCCGACTCGGTCGTGCCAGCGGACTGGATCGTGCAGCAGATCTCGCTCGCTGAGCGGGGGTGCGACCTCGTGCTTGGGGATGTCGTTCCGCATCCCGAGGAATACCCGCGCGCACTGCAGCAAGAGTGGGCGCACGCGCACCCACCGGGCCGCGTGCGCACCGAGATCTACGGGGCGAACCTCGGCGTGCGCGCCACGACCTATCTGCACGTCGGAGGGTTTGCTCCGCTCGTCGAGCACGAGGACGTCGAACTGGTGCGGCGCATCGAACAGCTGCGGGGTGCCCGGGTGCACTTCTCCGAAGCGGCCCCGGTGCAGACGTCGGCGCGACTCGAGGGGCGCACACGGGGCGGCTTCGCGGGGTACCTGCGGGCGGAGCGTGCCGCGATGTCGGTGGGTGCTGCGACGGTGTGATGAGTTGATCCGGCGGTGCGCACGAGCGTTCTCGCGCGGTCTACCCCCGCCCCACTCGGTGTTCCACCACGCACCAGACCCCGACGAGTGCTGTCAGCACCGCGAACGCGGCGACCGGTACGGACGCGCCGAACGTGATGAGCGCTCCCGCGGTCGCGGTGCCGGCCGATCCGGCAGCGATCTTCAGGGCACCGACCCAGATGAACACCTGGCCGCGCGCCTCTGCGGGAGCGAACTCGCTGCGCGCCGCGAGCGTCGCCGCGAAGAACAGCGCGTTGCCGGCGCCGGCGACCGCGAACGCGATGGCGCTCAGCGCGGCCGACTGCGGGGCGAGCATGATGCCCAGCGTGCCGGCGACGACGAGCGCGAGCACACCCGTGAGCACGTCGGCATTGCCGCGCAGGGGGCGGATCATCAGCGCCCCCGAACCCACGAGGTTGCCGATGCCGTACCCGGCGACGAGCAACCCCGCGAGCTCGGCGCCGCCGAAGCCTGGAGCGACGGCGACCGCGTAGATCGGGAGTGCAGCGACCGAGAACGCCACGACGATGGTCAGCATCAAGGTGCGGCGGAGCGCGCCGGAACGGAGGATGATCCGGAGCGTGCGACCCGGCGACGGCACCTCGCCGGCGGCGCTCGGTGGCGCCTGCCGGGGGAGCAGCAGCACCGCACCCGACCCGACGATCGCGGCGATCGCGAGCACCAGGGTTGCGGCGAGCGGCGACCACGAGGTGGCGATCCACGCGACGACCGCGGGGCCGAGCGTTCCGCTGAGGCCGTAGCTCGCGACGTCCCAGCTCTGCGCGCGACGCTGCGAGGTCTGCGACGGGCCGGCGATCGATGGGAGGCGGCTGCTGATGCCGCCCGTGAGCATCGGGCCGAACAGCCCCGACACGATGAGCAGTGCCGCCGGCACGATTGGCCAGGTCGCCCCGAGCAGCAGGCCGGCTGCGCCGAGCAGCAGCCCGTGCGCGGCGGCCGAAAACGCGATGACGCGGCGCCCGTCGGGTGAGGTGTCGAGGCGACGAGAGATGAACGGGCCGAGCAAGTGCGGTGCGGTGATCGATGCCCCCATGAGGCCGGCGAGCAAGGGGGAGAGCCCACTCGCCTGGGCGAGCAGCACGACGGCGACGACCGCGCCACCGTCGGCGCTGCGCACCAGCGTGGCGGCGAAGACATAGCGAACGAGCCCACCGGGCCCCGGGGTGCGCGTCACTGCGGCGAACCCTCCGTCACCTACTTCGTGAGGTCGAGGGTGCCGATGAGCGTCGCCACCTCCGCGCGCTGCGTGCGAGTGAGCCCCTGAATGGGCAGTGGCAGCGAGTTTTGCTGCGCGAGCCCCAAGTGTTCGGCGATCGCGGCGGTGACGCGGTAGCTGCCGCCGAACTCTGCGAACGCATTCCACAGCGGTTCGAGCGCGTCAGATGCGCGTTGGGCCGCCGCGAAGTCGCCGTCGATGGCGGGTCGGGAGATGCTGAGCGCGGCCTCGGGCAGCGTGCCGCCGATCACCGAGTACCAGGCGTCGCACCCGGCTGCGAAGCCTTGCGCGGCGAAGCGGTCGCCCGAGACGCCGATGCTGATGTGCTCCGGAACCTCGGCCCGGATCTGCGCGACCAGCGCGCGGGCATCGTCGGGGTCGGTCGGTACGCCCGGAATCTTGATCGACGCGACCCCGGGCAGTTTCGCGAGGCGCGCGTACAGCTCGTGCGAGAACTGGAAGTGCGTGGTGCCCGGGTTGTCGTAGACGATGACGGGTAGATCGGTGTGCGTGCTCACGGTGCGGAAGAGCTCGTACACGTCGTCTTCGGTGAGCGGCTGATACGACATCGGCGCGAGCAGCAGCCCGCTCGCGCCCGCCGCTTCTGCCCGCTCGATGTGGTCGAGCACGTGCGAGGTGCGCAGTGCGCCGACGCCCACGAACACTGGGATCGATCCCGCATTCTCGACCGCGATGCGCACCGCGATCGCGCGCTCTTCCGCGGTGAGGTACGCGTACGATCCGGTCGAGCCGAGCACCGTGATCGAGTCGACGCGGGCAGCCACGAGGCGGCGAATCAGGTTCGTGAACGCCGGCTTGTCGATGCGGTCGTCATGGAGCGGGGTGATGGGGAAGGCGCTCATTCCGGTAATCATGCGTCGCTGCTTTCGGGGTCGGTGCTGGGTTCGCTGCTGCTGGTGTTGTTTTCTGCGGGGACAGGATCGCCGGCCGGCACGTGCTCGAGCCCGAGCGCGGGGTTGCCGTACACCGACTGCACCTCGGAGATCACCACGCGGTACTCGCCGAGCCACTCGCCGTAGCGGCTCTTCGCGAGGCGGTGAATGTCCATGGTCGCGAGCTCCTTGAGGGCTTCGCGGGTCGACCAGTAGTAGACCTCGGCGTGCAGGCCGGTTTCTTCGTTGTGCCAGGCCTCTTCGCCGAGAAACCCCGGGATCACCCGTGCGCGTCGCGCGATTTCGCTGTCGATGCGGTGAAACTCGTCGGTGAGGGTGCCCACCTCAAAGATGAACGTGGAACTGTACTTCGGTCGCGTCATGCCAGTGCCTTTCGTATGGGGGTCGGCTCGATCACGGTGAGGAGGAATCGGGTGGCGCGCTCGCCGCGGTTGCCGTAGGCGTGCGGAGCGTCGCCGTGGAACATGAGTGAGTCGCCCGCGTCGAGCCGATACTCGGCGCCGTCGTGCTCGAGCCAGAGCGTGCCCGCCTGCACCTGCAGCAGTTCGCGCGTGCCGCCGATGTGCGGGTCGCTCGCGTGGCGCTCGCCGGGTTCGAGCGTCCACTCCCACAGCACCATGACGTCGGGCGGATCGGCCCGCGCCACGATGACGCCGCTGCCCCCGTGCGGGCCCTGCCACAACACGGTGCCGTCGCCGGCGCGGGTCACCTCGGCGGTGACGCTCGGCGGCTCGGGCTCCAGCAGCTCGGGCAACCCGGCACCGAGAGCGTTCGAGAGCTTGAGCAGTACGCCGATGCTGGGATTCGCACTGCCCTGCTCGATCGCCTGCAGCATGGTGCGACTGACACCCGATTCGGTGGCGAGCCGAGTGAGTGGCCAGCCGAGGCGCGCGCGGAGTAGCCGCACGCGATCGCCGATCTCGCGCGAGAGTGCCTCTGGGTCGCGTTCCATGTGATCAATATAGTGCACTCAGTGACCGATATAGGTGCACGATTGGCTGGTACGGTGCAGAGAGACTCTGCTGGCGACCAGCCGGTGCTGCGCTTCTGGAGACGCGCTTCCGGCCGCGGCGAAATTGCGCAGCATGACGAGGTGGATCGCACTCACGGCATGGTGGGCGTACGGTGTGTCCGTGGCAGAATCTCCCGCGCTCATCGCACCCGAACTCCCTGACGAGCTGGCCTATGTGCCCGTGCTCGATAACGCCGCTTGGCACGCCCTGACTGGCCCGCACGCGGGCTTCGCGATCGGCGGCGACCTCGTGCGCCGGTACCCCGAAGAGGTTGCACCGTTCGTCGCGGTGCGCACGTGGGATGACCCCGACGTGTGGCAGGAGCTGCTGCGGCTCATCGGGCCGGGTCAGGAGTTCGGCCTCAGCAATTTCGATGGCGAGCCGCCGGCGGGCTGGCAGACGCTTTTTCGGGGAGTAGGTGTGCAGCTCGTGCAGACCGACGCCCTGCGGCCTCAGCCCGAGCCCGAGGCGATCGAACTGGGCGCAGATGACGCAGCGGAGATGCTCGACATCGTCGCGCGCAATCAGCCGGGCCCGTTTCGGCCACGCACCTATGAGCTCGGCCGCTACATCGGCGTTCGCCGCGACGGGCGGCTGATCGCGATGGCGGGCGAACGGTTGCACCCCGAGGGATGGACGGAGATCAGTGCGGTCGCGGTCGACGCCGATCACCGCCGACAGGGCCTCGCCTCGCGCTTGGTCTCAGACGTTGCCTTCCACATTCAGCAGCGCGGCGACCGGGCGTTCATGCACGCATCCGCCGAGAACACCGGAGCGATCGCGGCGTATCTCAGGCTCGGCTTCTCGCTGCGCCGCGAAGTCGGGTTCGCCTCGGTGCGCACCCCCGAGTAAACCCCCAGTGTCGCGGGCCTTCGAACTCTGCGACACTGGATGAGAGGGGGAGTCATGGCACATAACCGCACGTCGTTTCGCGTCTCGAAGCGAAGGCGTCTCGGCCGGTCAACGCGCCGTTGGATTCATGTTCTGGAACCGGCCGGAGAACGTCGGGTTAGCTCGACTGGTGGGCAAGGTGTTGCCGAGATGTGCGACGGTGCAGCGAGAACGCGATGATCGCGGATGCAAGGATTGTGAGCATCGCTGGCAGTCCGCCCTCGGTCCCGAAGTCTCCGCCCGTGAGCCAGTCGGCCGAGCCATCGACGGGGGCGAGGAAGAGGAGGCTGTTGGTGTGCGCAGGGAGCCCACTGACTGGGATTCCGAAGATGTTGCCCATTGTGAAGTTCCAGCCCGCGTGGATGCCACAGATGAGCCAGAGTGAACGCTGCCACAGCACAACATATGTGGCGAACACGGCGTAGAAGAAGATCATGGCGAGTGGAATGGGGTTCGTTGCAACCCCATGCAGCAGGGCGAAGAGAAGCGCGAGACCAAAAATTGCTACCCACGAAGGGAGCTTCTGTCCCCAGCTTTGAAGCGCGAAGCCTCGAATCAATATCTCTTCGTTCGAGCCTTGAGCAACGACGGTAAGCGCAAGCAGCAGAAGGAGCGGAATAACCCCAGTACCCGTGGACGTGCCAGAACCTCCGTCGACCTGCCCGTACTGCCCGGTCGCCCACAGAAAGAGAATCGGAATCGAGTTCATCACGATGCCGACGACAAAGCCGAGAATCAATAGCAGGATGCCCCGACCCGGCGAGGTGAAGCCCAGCGTGCGAACCTGGCGCCTCTCGAAGAGTTTGACCCAGGCGAAGATGAAGAGGGCTGCGATGAGGGTGCCGATGCCCTCATGGATTTGAGCAAGAGCAGAACCCGCAGGTGGGGCAAACATGATCGTCAAGGCTGCAGTGACTACGGTCTGCACGAGAAAAATCGAAGCGAGGACGATGAGTAGCGCCGCCCACCATGGGGTCACTCTCTTTCCGGAACGTGCTTGCTCAATGTATGGGTGATTGCGCAGAGTGTTCACGGTGACCTTTCGGTTGGCAATGTTCTAAAGATATTGCTTCGCAACTGCGCGACGGAAGAGCTACCCCCCCCAGCCGCATTCGTTTGTTCTGTTGTGAACGCACCTACTGGCACCCGTTCTTGGCCGCCGGCACATCTTGGCAGGGGTGCTCGGACGGGTTGAGGTCGCCAACGTTTCTGATCGGTCTGGTCGCGCTGATCGCCGCGTCGCTCGCGCTGATCCCACTCCGCATCGCCGGAATCGCGCCTGCCGGTTTCGACTTCGTGATGCCGCTCGTGGTGTTGGGTTGGATGCTGCTCGACCCGCGCCCCGTCAACCGTTACCGCTGGGCGAAGAGCCCGTCGATCTCCCCGTACTCGAGCGCGCCGCCGACCGACTCGTAGGTGCCCTGCTCCCAGAGCTCGCGCGCCGCTCGCTGCGCAACGGCATAAGCTGCTTGAATGACGTTCGAGCCGAGGCTGACGCGTGCCACCCCCAGGCTCGCCAGCGTCGCGACCGATGGTGATCCCGCACCGACCATGACGTTGAGCGGTGCGTCGATCGCCGCTACGAGCGCGCTGATCGCGGCGGCGTTGGTAACGCCCGGCACGAAGATGCCATCGGCGCCCGCGCCGACATACCGGGCTGCGCGAGTTGCTGTTTCTGATTCGAGGTGTTCGGGATCGGCCGGGCCGCCCAGAAATACGTCGGTGCGGGCATTGATGAAGATTGACACCCCAGTGCGGTCGGCAGCCGCGCGGGCCGCCGTGAGTCGGTCGGCGAAATCGTCGGGTGACTGCGTGCCGTCTTCGAGGTTGATGCCGACAGCGCCTGCGTCGATCGCGGCCCGTACCGTCTCGCCGACCTCCGTCGGAGTGGTGCCGTAACCGCTTTCGAGGTCGGCAGTCACGGGCACCGACACGGCGCCGGCGATGCGCGCAATGGCCGCCATGCTCTCATCGCGCGTCAACGCATTGCCGTCGGGTCTGCCGAGTGACCAGGCGACGCCGGCGCTGGTGGTGGCGATCGCTGATGCGCCGGCGTTTTCGATGATGCGAGCCGACGCGCTATCCCAGGCATTTGCGAGGAGGAGGGGGCGTTTCGGGTCGGTGTGCAGTGCGCGGAATGTGCGGGCAGCGGCGGCGAAGTCTGTTGTGGTGAAGTGCATGCCACCAGCACACACCAAGTTGTGCGTGGGTGCTGGCGGAATTCGGACGAGGCAGTGAGCTGCCGTGTGCAGCCTCAATGCTTCCGGGCGGCGGCGCAGCGCGTGCGCACCGCCTATCGCGCCCGCAAGAAATCCGCGTACGCGTCCGTGACTCCCGGGGCGAGCAGTGCGCGCGGCCAGAACGCGCCGACAACGATGCCCCACGCCTCCGAACCGTCGACCGCGGGGCGGGCGAGCGAGTGCACGGCGTCGAAGTGCCGCACCGTGACCGCGTCACCGAGCAGGTCTCGGTAGATGCGCGCGGTCTCGTCGACATCGACGTTGCGGTCGTGCGTTCCCGCCATGAGCATCACGGGGATGCGCCTCGGCGCGGCCCGGCTGAGGTCGGCGGTCGCGTCGGCGGCGAAGTTGCGGTGCACGAACCCCCAGCGCTCGGCGCTCATCGGCTCGGTGTCGGTGGTTTCGGCAGCGTAGGTCGCGAACTCGGCATTTGCAGCGAGCAGCTCGCGGTCGCGGTCGCTCGTGGCGATCGCAGCTTCGCGCTCCGTTTCAGTGGCGTTCGCAGCGTCGAGTTCGGCGAGCAGATTGAAGCGCCCCTGGTCGAGCCAGTTGATCGCCGTGCCGACGGCGACGACCCCGTCAATGTCGGTGCGATCCGCCATCACCTTCGGCAGCACCCACCCCGCCTGGCTGGCGCCCCAGAGCACGATGCGATCGGCCTCCGAACCGCCGCGCTGCACCGCCCAATTGATGACGGTCGACACTTCGTCGGCGCGATCCGACATTGTTTGCGCCAGCCAGTTTCCGCTCGAACCATTGATGCCCGCCTTGCTCCACGACACGGTCGCGAACCCGGCGTCGGCCGCGGCCTCGAACCAGGGGTTGTAGAGCCCGTCTTGCGTTGCGGTCACCGGGCCATCGCCGTGCACCATGACCACGAGGCCGCGCGGGTCTCCGTGCTTCGGCTCGGTGAGTACCCCCGCGAGCGAGCCCCCGTCGGGCAGCGGAATCGTGACTGCGCTCTCGGTGTATCGGAAGTCGTTGCCGACCAGGGCGACGGCGCCACCCGTGCTGATCACGAGCGCCGCGACGCCGAGCCAGACCGCGAGGCGACGCCAAAAGTTCTTCTTCTTCACGTTCGTAGCATATGCGATAGAATTGAGAACATGCACGAGATTGCGATTGATCGCGGGTTCGACGAATCCGAACGAGCGGCCGTGGCTGGGCTGTACGCCGAGGCGTTCGCCGGCAAGTTGCGCGCCGCGTTCGCGACACGAGACCGTCTCGATTCGACGGTGGCGCAGGCGCTGCAACCCGATCGGGTGCTGGTCGCTCGCGACCGCGTCACCAGAGAAGTGCTCGGGGTCTGCGGCTGGGTGCACGAGCATCGTGGGGCGCTGCGCATCGACTGGGCGGGGCTGCGCCGTCACCTGCCGCGAGCTGCTGCGCTGCGGGCGTGGGCCGTACTCTCCCCGCTCGCCCGATCGGGCAGTGACCAGCGACTCGTGCTCGACGGCATCTGCGTCGTGCCCCGACATCGCGGTCGCGGGGTGGGGTCGGCCCTGCTCGCCGCAGCGTCGCAGCTCGCCAGTGAACTCGGGCTCACCGCGGTGCAACTCTCGGTCGTCGACGCGAACCCCGGCGCCGAGCGGCTGTATCGTCGCCTCGGGTTCACCCCGACCGATCACGGCTCGATGGGCGTGCTGGCATGGCTCTACGGATTCGAACGCTTCACCACGCTGCGTCGGGCGGTGTCGGTGTGAACGGGCCGGCGGCTGCGATCGCGCCGCGCACCATCATTGAGGCAGTGCTGCGTCCGGGTATCGCGCAGAGCCTGGCCGGGCTCTATGACATCGCGGCGGCCGCCGGCGTCGAAGATCAGCCGGTGCGGTTGGCGATTCGCCGCATGGTCGCCGCGGGCGAGATCGTGCAGCAGGGCCGGGGGCGAGCGGGTGAGATCGCGCTGACCGACACGGGCGCGGCGCGCTTGGCGGCCGAGGCCGCGATCGTGCGATTCGTTGGTGATCAGGATCGCGGGGCGGTTGCCTGGGACGGCCACTGGCGCCTGGTCTCCGTGCACACGACCGAGGGGCAGCGGGGCATTCGCGACGCTCTGCGCCGTGGGCTCACCGAAGCGGGCGCCGTCGCACTCGCGACCGGGTTGTACTGCTCACCGCACGACCTGAGCGGGCTGCTGCCGGCCGATGCGGCGGATCACCTCGTGGTCGCGCTCGCCGCGCAGTTGCAGGTGCGCGGCGAGCGCGACCCGAAGCGCATCGCCGAACGCTGCTGGCCGGCGGAGCCGGTGAACGCGGGGTACGCGCAGCTCGAACGCGAGGTCGCCGAGATCATCGCGCGGCCGCGAACGGAGGCCGAGCGCACGCGCAGCCTGCTGCAGCTCGCCGATGCGCTCGAGCGCGCATTGCGACCCGACCCACTGCTGCCCGCCGAACTGCGTGATGCGAACTGGCGCGCCCCGCATGCCCGGAATGCCTGGCGTGCAGCGTGGCACGAGATCTCGACCGCAACGGATGGGCCGAACCTGTACGGGGGCTGGCTCATCGAGTGAGCCAGCCCCCGCGGTTCGCGCGTCGAAGCGCTACACCTCGGTGCGGCGTCGGCGAGCGAGCGAGACCGCCACGGCGCCGATGAGCAGCAGGCTTGCGCCCGCCCACAGTGCGGCGGCAGGGGCCGATGCGCCGGTGGTCGCGAGCTGGCCGGCGGCTGCGGTCGCTGTCGCGGATGCACCAGCCGTGCCGGCGCCGGTGGAGACGGCGGGTGATCCCGCGCCGCTCTCGGACTCGCCTGCCGCGGTGCCGGTGCCGGTGGCAGTACCGGTGCCTGCGGCGGTCCCTGCGCCGTCGGCGCTGCCGGCTCCGGCGCTGCCCGCTGAGCCCTCGCTTCCGTCGGCGCCAGTGGTGGCGGCCGCGGTGACGGTGAACGGTGCGCTGGCGACGACCTCGCCGTTGACGCTGAACTCGACGGTGTGCTCGCCGGTCGCGAAGCCGGTGGGCACGGTCCAGGCGAACGATACGGCCCCGTCGGCATCGGCGATCTCGGTGCCGATGGTGACGGGCTCGGAGTGCGCCACGGCGGTCACGGCATCGCCCGGCGCGAATCCGGTGGCCGAGAACGTCAGCGTGCCGCCCTGCGCGACCGTGCTCGAAACGGGGAACACGACGGACGGCTCAGTCGGCTCGGTCGGGGTCGTCGGCTGCGCGACGGTCACCTCGGCGAACGCGTCGAGCGATCGGTCGGTGATCGACAGGGCGTGGGCCGCCGAGGTCGCGACGTGATAGCGCTTGGTCGGGTCGAGGGATCCCGCGGGCACCTCAAGCTGCGTGGTGAACGCGCCATTAGTGATCGAACGGGCCGGCACCCAAGCCATCTGCACCCATCCTTCTGAGGGCAGGGCGCCGACGCCCGACCAGACGCTCTGCTCGCCGAAGAGCACGTAGGCGCCGTTCACCGCGCTGTCGCCGGTGTATCCGGTCGCCGAGACGGTGAGCGTGTGCGCGGCTGCGGGGTCGAGGTCGGTGCTCGGGGTGACGGTGATCTTCGGATCCTTGACCGGCTCGGGCTGCGGCTCGGATGCGACTTTCCAGGTGACCGGCACGAAGAGCTCGTTGTCGGGCTGCAGCCCCTGTGTCGCAAGATTGCCGAACGTGAATACGCCGAGCTGGTAGGCGTCGCCCGGGCGCTTGGCGTCGGCGACGGCCTGGCTCACCTCGACGTTCCAGGTGAAGTCGACGGTGCCGTCGGCGTTCTCGGACCACTGCACATTCGCGTCGTTGTCGGGCTTGCTCGACACCGTCGTGAAGACGACCGAGGGGCGCGCGGAGTTCGTCGCGCCGTCCGTGGGCTTCCAGGTCTCGGCGATCCACCCGAATCGCAGCGCGAAGCCTGAGCCGGTCTCGCTCGGGCGATAGTTGTGGCCCTCGACCGTGAGCGTGGCGCCGGCGGGATCGACATCGGTATTCGGGCTGACCGTCAAGGTCGGTGCCGGGAGCGGGCTCTCGCCGCCCTCGCCGTCGCCGGGAAACAGCGCGGACCAGTCGATGTCGACCGCCGCGCGTGCCATGAGGTTCTCGGCCGTGGGGAAGGAGCGCGTCGGCCAAGCGATGACCTCGTACGACTTGGCGCGGTCGAGCGCTGTGGCTGCGACGGTGAGGCTGCCGCTGATCGTGCCCTCGGGTGACACCGTGAGCGAGGCGGCGGGCGTCGTCGTCTGGTCGGCGTCAAAGCTGCCGGCCTCGACGAACCCGACGTAGACGTTGCGGCTCTGTTGGCCCGGGTAGATCGGGGCATCTGCGTAGCCGGCGCCGGTGACGGCGACCGCAACCTCGGTATTTGGCACGACCGTGGCCGTCGGGGTCAGTGATGCGCCGACAGCCGTGGCCGGCGCGGCAAGGCCGAGCACGGCGCCGGCGGCGACGAGGGCGGCGGCGAGCGCCCCCGCGAGCGACCGCGGTGCGGCACGCTTCGTTCTGATCATGCGGGATCTCCTTCAGAGGTCTCGGGCGAATGATGCGCGCACGTCAGAGCGCAACCTTTTCAGCTTAGCCTTGCCTAAGTATCATCTGAAATTCGCGGGTGTGCGGTGCGGTCTCGCGATTCAACGAAGTTCGGATTCGGTTCGACGTCCTTGCGCTGATACAACAGTGCCCCGGAAACGCGTCTCCGGGGCACTGTTGTATCGAGCAGAGTCGGGTGGTCTAGCTCTCTGCTCGCTTCCGCCGGGCGAGCATCGCCAGGCCGATCCCACCGGCCGCCAGAACCACGGCACCCGCACCCGCGAGCGCAAGGACGTTGCTGTCAGCGCCGGTGCGAGCCAGGCCGGTCGACGCACTGGTGTGCTGGCCGCTGGCGAGCGTCTTGCCGGTCACCGATGACGCGGTACCGCTAGTCGTGCCTCCGGTCGTGCTGCCGGCGCTTGTGCCGTTCGCTGCGCCGCTGGCGCCCGTCCCGTTTGCAGCGCCGCTGGAAGTGGCTCCCGATGCGGTGCCGCTGGCGTTGGTTCCCGATGCGGTGCCGAGCCCGGTTGAGCCGCCGGTGCCATCTGCGGTGTTCGCGCCGTCGCTCGAGGTGCTGCCTGCGTCGATTGCTCCCTCGCTTGATGCGCCGTCTGACGCAGCATTGCCCTCGGCGGCGCTCGCATTCGCGTTGCCGTCGGCGTTGATGGCCCCCGCGTCAGCGGTGCCGTCGGTATCGCTCGCGGCGTCGGTATCGCTCCCGGCATCAGCCGAGCCCTCAAGATCGTCCTCGCCAGTGTCGATCGAAGCGAAGCAGCTCGCCGGCAGTGTCACGACGTCACCATTGCTCGCGGTGATCGAAGCCGCCGCAGAGAACACCGTCGATGCTGAGAGCGCGATGACCGCGGGTGGGCCTGCGGGTCCTGCGGGTCCGGTGGGCCCGGTGGGTCCGGCGGGTCCCATGGGTCCGGGATCACCCTTCGCACCTGGGGCTCCAGCTGCTCCGTCGAGTCCGTTCTGACCGGTGTCCCCTTTCTCGCCGGCCATTCCATCGCGTCCGTCAGGGCCAACGACCTCGACGGTGCAGGCCTCGGAGAATCCTGCGCAGTCTCCACCGTTTTGCACGACACCGCGCAGCGCCGTCGTGCTCAGCAGCGGTGCGATCACGCCTGCGGGAATGCCGGGTGTGCCGGGAGGGCCTGCTTCGCCCTCAGCTCCGATCGGGCCGGCTGGGCCTTCCGGGCCAGGATCACCCATCTCGCCGACCGGGCCGACGGGTCCGTCTGCGCCGGGTGCGCCTGTTGCCCCGACGATTCCCTGCTCGCCATCGACTCCATCGGCCCCTGGCGTGAGAATCACGCAGACCTGCGCGAACGAGCCGCAGTCGGGCAGTGCCGAGTCTTCGGCGACAGCGAGGCCTCCGGTGAGCAGGGCGGCGAGCGAGGCGATCGACGCCGGCGTGCCGGGAGGCCCGGGAGGGCCTTGCGGGCCTTCAGGGCCGATGGGTCCCGCTGGTCCTTCGGGTCCCGTCGGGCCTGTGGGGCCCTGCGGGCCGGTGGCTCCGGTGGCGCCTATCGCTCCCTTGAGCCCGTTCGTGCCGTCGACACCGTTGGCGCCAGCAGGTGCATCGGGCACGATGCACGATACGGGTTCACCGGCGGCGTTGGCCGCCGTGCTGGTGAACAGCACGAGCCCGACGCTCGACATCAGCATGGTGGTTGCGGCGACCCCGGCCGCAAGACGCTTCTTCCTTGACTGCATCACTACCTCGTTTCGACTTCGAGAGAGTCCCCCAAGCACTCAAAATGTAAACGGAGTCCAAGTGGTTGCGAAGCAGTCAGTGACGATGACCCCCACGCGGGGGTCGAGTATTCGGGGGAGCCCGATCGCTCAAATCGGGCCAATCCGCCCTGGCGCGCCGCTCCCATCAAGGATTGGTGTCAAAAAGTGCTGCCCCACCCTCGATTCCACGCCAGAAATGTGCACAAAGTGACACCGATTCGTGCTGGTCCGAGCGCGAGAGTTGGCACCGATCGCGGAGCTGCGATCAGTAAGCCCCCACAGCGGAGCCCGATCGCTCAGAGCAAGCGAAAGGCCCCTGATCTGAATCCAGATCAGGGGCCTTTCTCATCGTTGCGGGGGCAGGATTTGAACCTACGACCTCCGGGTTATGAGCCCGGCGAGCTACCGAACTGCTCCACCCCGCGGCACCCCTCCAGGTTAGCGCGCGGAAGTCGGAAGATCGAATCGAGGCGTTTGCTTGGCGCGCCGCCGCTCGCTCACGATGAAGACGACGAGCAGCACGAGCCCGGTCGCAATGACGAGATAGGTGCTCACTGCGGGCAGGAGCGCGAGGGGATTACCCTGCGCAGGGTGCGCCCCGAAGAGGAAGAGCGTCGGGTCGGTTGACGCGTGCAGCAAGATGGGCCAGATCAGCCGACCGGTGAGTCGCAGCGCAAGGTACATGATGATGCCGAAGGCGAAGGTGTAGACGACCTGCAGTGCGGTCGTCGCGAGGCCCTGGTCAGTGGTGAAGAAGTTGCCCGCGTGCAGCGCGGCGAAGACCGCGGCTGAGACGAGTGCCACAGCGATCTCCCCGTGTCCGGCCTTGCGCATGAGGGTCACGACGAAGCCTCGGGTGAGCAGCTCTTCAGCGAACCCGATGAACAACCCGGTGAGTAGCCAGGTCGCGATCAATACCCCACCGGCTGAGGCGTAGTCGACGGCGCCGAGCGCGCTCGCGTTGATCACCAGCACGACGCCGATGCCGATCCACATCCATCCGCGCCCCCGCAAGCGCTGCGTCCCGAAGAGCTCGCGCAGCCACCCGAGCGAACCGGCGAATGCCACGAGCACGATCGAGCCGAGCACGATCGGCAGTGCAGTGTCGATGAGCACATCGGCGGGGCTGCCGGCTGCGCCGCGTAATGCGCCGCCTGCGGGGAAGATCTGCACGACAACGAGCGACAGCAGTTGGTAGACCGCGTAGTAAGCAGCGGCCAGCACGATCGCCCGCCACCAGTCCCCCCGCTCCCAGAAGCGGCGCCAGGCTGAGGGGGTTGCGGTGAGGGCGTGCTCGGCTTCGTGCATGCGGCGACTCCAGTCTCCAGGATCCTGCGGCCAACGATATCGTGCACGGCGCTCCAGTTGTCCCCTTCCCAGGGGACATTCGCACGCGCGACCTTCCGCATGAGGAGGGTGCGGGCCGAGAATGGCACGTGTCGAGGCCGACGTGCCCCCACGTGCACCCCTTGCACTCCTCATCGTCGCCTTGACCCGCGCCCCCTCGGACGACGTTCCGCGGGGGCGCACTCCGTTCTCCGGTGCTCTGCGGCTCCATACGGCACGGGGGCGCGGGCGAGCCGAAGCCCGCCCGCGCCCCCGTCGGCTCCTGCTCCGTGCTTACGAGATGCGGCGACGGCGCAGCAGCAGCGCACCGCCCGCGACGAGCAGCGCGAGCGCTCCGACGATCCAGCCGGTGAGCGCGCCAGCGCCGGTGCGTGCGAGATCGTTCACGCCGGGAGTTCCGGGGTGCGCCGGATCACCCAAGCCCGCAGCGGGGTCGGCAGCTGAGGTCGCTTCCGCACCCGAGGTATTCGCGCTCGCGTTCGACGCTGCACCTGCACTCGACGCATTCGCATTCGCGCTCGCGTCAGATCCTGCGTCAGAGCCGTTCGCGTCGCCTGACGCGTCACTGTCGGCGGCGGCCCCGGTATCTGAGTCGCCCTCGTTGGTCGTCGGGTTCACGACGACACCGGCATCCCAGGTGGGATCGATGCCCTCGGTGGCACGCACGTCGGCCCACTCGTACTCGTGGGTGAGACGCGTGTTGTCGGGGCCGAGCACGATGGTGCCGGTGCGGCCGGTGAGCGGATCGGCGTCCGAATCGATCGCGTCGTCATCCACGGCATCCTGACGGGTGAACGAGTAGATCTTCGCCTGCTCCGGGGTCAGCGTGAACTGCACCTGGTACTCGCCCGCGGGCAACTCGTCGAACAGGTATCGGCCGCGGGCATCGGTGGTGGTCGTCGCAATGACTTCGCCGTCACGGATCAGCTCGACGGTCACACCGGGCAACACCTGCTCGTCGCCGTCCTGCTGCCCATTGCGGTTCGCGTCGATCCAGACGACATCGCCGATGGCGTAGCTGCGCTCGGGTTCGATGACGGGCTCCGGAGTGTTGGGGAGCGCCACCTGTTCGGAGGCGCCGTCGGTACCCACGGTGATCCGGCGCAGCTCGTCACTCAGTACGTAGCCGGCGGGCGCGACGTCTTCGCGCAGCCAGTACGTGCCGGGCTGCTTCACCAGTGGCGAAGTGCCGTCAGCGGCGACGATGCGGCCGTCGACGAGGTGCAGATCGGTCAGCACGACCGTCGTCTCGTCTGCGGCGAGCACCGAGAAACGTGCGTCGGGGTCGGAGAGTACGGCCTCCGCGTCAGTGCTGTCGCGCTTGACGAGGTCGAGCGGGTATCCATCAGACGGAGTGATCGTCGCGCTGGTGGATCCGATGACGTTCGTGATGCCCACGTTCGCAGCGAAGTCGGTCACGTGCACCTTGAAGTACAGGTTCACGGTCTGCCCGCTGGTCAGCTTGCCCTTCTGCAGGGTAACCGAGTCGTTCTCGGCGTTGTAGGTCGCTGTGATGTTCGAATCGGGGATGCGGTAGGTGTCGTTCGCCGCAACGGTTCCGTTCGCCACGTCACCCGGGGCAACGAACCCGACGAACTCGACGCCCTCGGGCAGCACGTCGACGACGTCTTCGATCATCGTCGTGAAGCTACCGTGCGGCATCAGCTCGACGCGGTACACGAAATCGCTCGTGACGAGGTTGCCTTCGGCGTCGGTGTCGACGCGCAGGTTCGTCGTGTAGCTGTCTGTGGCAGCATCGTAGACGCGCTTGCGCACCTCCATCTCGTTGCCGAAGCTGGTGGCCTCGGCGGTCGTGTGTGAGGTGTAAACGATCTCGGATGACGCGCCCTCGTAGCGTGCGTCGTTCGTGATGTCGAGCGTCTGCTTGCCGTCGAGGGCGTGCGTAGGCAGCGTCACCTCGAGGTTCCAAGCTTTGGTGAACGGTGCCTGGGCACCGCCCCAGGCCGCGTCCAGCGGGAAGGCGGCATTGGGCGTGATCACGAGATTGCCGTCGGCGTCGAGCGAGACGTCGAATGCGGTGCCGTCGAGTGGGTAGTTCGAGTCGTAGCGTCCGGTGATCGACTCGCGAATCTGATCGAGCGTGTCAGCAGTGACGTCGAACACCTCGTGATCGACGGCGTCGATGATGCGCGAGTGCGCGGCGTCGCCGACATTGCTGCCCACGGAGAATGTGAACGGGATCTGCGCGACGCCGCCCGGGGTCACCGAGGTGGTCGCGTTCTTCACCCGCTTGCTGAACTGTGCCGGGTCATCGACGCCACCGGTCGTGTCTTTCGGCACGGTAATGGTCGTCGTTGCATCCTTGCCCTCGTACTTCTTCCACGAGGAGTCGGTGCCGAAGATGAAGTAGGCGTTGTTCTGCACCCGGTACTGCGACGCGTATTGGTTCTGCGAACTGATCGAATCGGGCAGGTCGGTGATGGTCGCGCGAGCCGTGACGGTGTACTTCTTCGCGGTGTCCTTCCCGAGGTTCAGGTACAGGGTGTTGCCGTCAATGAAGTACTGGTGCACGTAGGCGTCGTCGGCCATCGCGACCTCGAGGTTGCCGGTGACGTCAGTCGCGCGCGTGAATGCGACGGCGTCGCCGTTCTGGTCGACGACGGCGAGGAAGTTCGCGTCATCGAGGTTCCAGGCGGCCTGAGCGGGCAGCGGATCGCGCACGACCACGTTGCGCGTGAGTGCGAACGTCGGGTCCGAGACGTTCTGGAACACCGTGAGATCGGCGCCCAGGGTGTAGGTCACGTCGATGCCGCCGGTGATCTCGGAGCCGGCAGCCTGCGTCGAATCGAGCTGCTGCGCGGTAGTGTCGACGCCCTTCGAGAATGCGGTGCCGGTGCCCGGCTTGGTGAGACCGGCGCGGCTGCCCGAGAACTTGGTCGTGGCCGAGTGCTGCTGACCGTTCACGTCGACGGTGTTCGTCAGCGATACGGAGTAGCCGCCGCCGTTGACTGGATTGACGGCGTCGTACTTCGCCTGCAGCTCTTCACGAATCGCTTCGAGTGCTGCAGCATCCGTGATCGTGGCGCGGTACTGGAACGTGTAGACCGAGTTGGCCTCAGCCTCGAAGGAGGTCGTGAACGAGGTGCCCGAGATCACCGGAAGCCCGGTGACGCTGCTGCTCTGCGGGTGCAGGCCGTCGGTGTCGCGCACGACTTTTGTGCCGGTCAAAGACCCCGCGACGTAGGTGAGCCCGGTGCCCAAGGTGTCGGTCAGGGAGACCGTGCGCGCATCTGCGCTCGATACCGTCACGGTGTAGGGGATCTCGGTGCCGAGCACGCTCGGGTCGATGACGACGGTGCCGTGCTCGTCGATCGAGTGCGGGAGCGAGCCTCGTGACGTCGACTTGTTTGAGGAGGTGCCCGTCGACTGCGGCTGCTCGCCGGGCTTCGTCACGATGACGCGCTGCGTGGTCGATTCGCCATCGGTCTTCCAGACGAGGTCGCGCGAACCCGAGGTCTGCACCTCGGAGAAGGCGAGCTGCAGGTCCAGATAGCCCTGGCTCACGTCGGTGGGGAACGGATCGGCGAAGGTAATGATGAGCTCGCCCCGGTCGTTGACGGCGAGCGACTGCACCGCCGTGTTGCCCGCCGGCACGGTCAGCGATCCGGCCGGGATCGTCACGCCCTCGGGGAGGGCGACCGTCACCACGGCGCCGTCGTCCATGCTGCCGTAGCCGATTTGGAACGGGTAGCTCTGCCCCTCCACGAGCACCGGAGTGCCGTTGAAGTTGCCGCCGCCCTCGACCGGAAGGATCGTCACCTTGCCGCCCGCTGCGAACGCCGGAGCGCTCAGACCTCCGAGCGCGAGCAGCGCGACGAGCAGCCCCGTCATCAACTGCAACAGTGTGCGTGCGCGACCCATTCTCGCGACTTTTTCAGACATTCTGCGCCTCCCCAGGCATGAAAAAAGAGGGCACGCGAAAACATCGCGCACCCCCCAGTGCCGACGCTGACCGTTCAGCGCCTCCGAAATGTGGATTTAGTCCACGAATCTGAAAACCAGCCTAGCCGATTCATGTTGGTGCATGCACATCGAGGGCGGCGGTGACCCCCGCGACGGGGTCACCGTGCCGTGCGTTGCGCTGGAGTTTCGCGGTCAGCGCACCCGCGAGCGATCCCGGCGTGCCGCTCAGGCTGCGGGCGTACGCTGCGCCGTGGGCGCGCACCGGGCGACGCCCGCGAAAGGGGATCCCATGAGCATCGTCTACACCGCAGAAGCCCTCGCCACCGGCGACGGACGCAACGGCCACGTCAAGACCGTCGACGGCTTCGTCGACACCGACGTGCGCGTACCCGAATCGATGGGCGGCCCGGGCGGCGCCCCCAACCCCGAAGCGCTGTTTGCCGCCGGCTACGCGGCCTGCTTCCACGGTGCCCTGCAGGCGGTCGCTCGGGCGCAGAAGATCGACATCGCCGATTCGAGCGTCGGATCGCGCGTGCACCTCAGCGGCGGCGTCGACGGCGGATTCGAGTTGTCGGTCGAGCTCGAGGTGATCCTGCCCACGCTCGATCACGACCAGGCCCAGCAGCTCGCCGACGCGGCCCACCAGGTGTGCCCGTACTCGAACGCGACCCGCGGCAACATCGACGTGAAGATCACCGCCTCCGACGACTGAGCGCCGAAGACCGGCCGTGTTGCGCGCCGTCGACGCCTGCTAACGGGCGGTATCGATGGCGCGCAGCGCTGCGGCCCCGGTCGCGAGTTCGTCGCGCGCCTCGGGGTGCGCGGCGTACCAGCGGATCGCCTCCGCCACGATCGCCGGGTCGCTGCCGATGTGGTGGGTGTCGATGATGATCGGGCCGCCATCGCGGTTCACGATCGTGAGTTTCGGGCCGTGGGGGCCGAACGCGCCGGCGCTCTCGATCGCATCCCACGGGAGGTCGAAGCGCCGCGCTCCGCGCACACCCCGAATTCCCTCCGCATTGAGCTGCAATCCGAGTGGCGTGCGTAGGCCCCAGAGCTGGCGCAGCAGTGATGCGAGCCCGAGCGCGAGCAACAGCACGGGAAACGCTTGTGTGAGTCGCGTACTGCCGCTCTGGGTTGGCAGACCGAGTGCCGTCACCAGCAGCATCATCGCGCCAGGAGCCAGCGACGCGACCGAGACCAGCGTGAACGCAATCGGGAGTGACCGGGGCGGCACGAAGCGTAACGGCCCGGTGTCGGCGACGCGCACGAGCCCCGCGGTGAGCGAGCGAGTCCAGACCACCATCGCCGTCGCGAGCACGAACGCGAACAGTGCGCCCGACGCCATGAAGAGGCGGAAGCCGGCGCGGTCATCGGCGAGCGCAACGACCGTAGGGATTGCCGGCAGCAAGTACAGCGCCCAGACGAGGGTCGAAGGCTCGCGGCCGTTCGGCAGCACTGAGCGGCGATGCGTCGGCACGTTGGGTGCGTAGAGTCGGGATCGGGTCACGCGTCACCTCGCGAGTTGCGGGCCTTGCCAGGCCGTGGTTCCGTCATAGAGCCGTCCGTCGATGGACTCCCGTACATCGAGGGGTACCCAAGACTCCCACCCCCATTTCGCAGCATTGCCGATGAGGAACCCGCCGCCGACGACACCGGCGATCACCCAACCGACCGGGCCACCGGCCGCGGCAATAATGCCTCCGACAGCGGCGCCGCCACCGATACCGGCGCCGGCCTCGACGATGGCCGAAGAGCCGGATTCGCCGCTCGCGATGTCGTTGGCCACCGAGATGATTTCGATCGCATTGCCCGCGATAGGGATCAGCTTGCTGACGCGCGAGATGCTGTGGATATCGTCGAGGAGGTCGGCGACGCCCTCACGGATCGCGCGTGGGTTGGCTGCTTCGGCCGCTGCCTTGACTCCTGGGTGGCCTGATCGAAGGCCCCGAGTGAAATCGTCGGCGTCTTGTTGCATCTGCTGTGCGACGCCGCGGTAGTCGGCCAGGTCGCGACGAACGCGTTCATCGGCAGCGGTGAGCGCCGTCGAGACGAGGTCTGAGTTGCCGAATTCGAGTTCGGCGAACGTCGCGCCGAGCGACGCGAACCCTTCGACGTCGGCGATGAGCGGGGTCATGTGCTCGGCGATCCATGCTTCGAGGTCGCCCCACCACGTGCCGACTCGTTCTGCGAGGTCGTTGTAGGTGCGCACCCGAGACATATGTGCGTCCCACTCAGGATCCTCGCCGGGTATCGAACACACCTGAGCGGAGGACGTCGGTTGCAGTACCTTCTTGCCGTAGACCACGAGATCGCGCTCGCGGCACTGCTCGAGGTATCCGTCGAAATCGCGCACCCCGCGCTCGAGACGTGTCGCATAAGCGTGGAACACGTCGGCGGCGTCGCCGAGATAGCTCGGCACGGAGTCGCTGTGGTTGCGCACCGCGGTCGTCGTGCGCTGGAACGCGTTGCCGGCCTGACCGACCATGTACATCTGCGCGTCGCTCGCGATGTAGGCCAGCTCGAGGTCGAGGTCGACGAGCCCGTCTTTCATCGCATCGAGCCGCTCCGCGAGCGTATGGATGGCCGCGGGGTCTCCGGGAATGGCGAGATCGATGCTCATCAGTCGGTGAGTTCCGCTTCGAGATCGCGCAGCTCGTCAGCGATCTTTACATCGGTATTGTCCATGTCGTCGATCACGTCGATGGCGATGACGCTGAGCGCCCGCGCAGTGTCGGCGGTGAGGCCCGCGGCTTCGACGCCCGCCGAGGTGATGAACGCGATGAACGTCGAGGCGATGCCACCATCGGGCGCATCAGGCAGCCGGCCAATGGCAGCGTCTGCGGTGTCGACACGGTCGATCACCTCATTGAGACGACGCTCCATGCTGACGCGATCAATCGAGATCTCGGTCATGCGATGCGCTTTCCGCGACGCTGATCGGGTGGCACGACGAGGTCGAACGCGACCACATCGAAGGGCTGGGCCTGCTTGATCCGTTCGAGCTGTTCGATCGGCAATAGCACCCACGGCTGGTCGTCGCCGCAGTTCGTCGCGAGCCGATCGAGGGCCGTATACGCGAGCAGACCGTCTCGCCCATCGGTGAGGCGTCGCACCACGAACTGCTGCTGCGTGGGGTCGGCGCCCGGAACGACCGGGAAGTAGAGAATGGGCGGCACAATCGTGCGGGGACTCAACGCGGTACTCCTCCGAGATTTCGAGCAGGGGCATCGTCACTGTACTGCACGGAACTGAACTGCGCGCCGCCCGCGCGCCGCCGTGGTCGACCGCCGAGTCGCCAAGTCGGGGCCGCCGAAAGGCACTGAAGTCGCCGAGACCCTCCCAACTGCGCGCGCACATGGCAGGGTTTCGGCGACTTCAGGGGCGCTCGGCGCCGTGACGCCTGGGGCGGCAGCCGCCTACCGGCGCTCGTAGCGGCGTGCGCCGCCCTGAATGCCGGCGAAGCGGAACGGCGCCTGCGTCACGCGCGCCGTCTCGACGTCGACGTTGCTCGGCAGAACAGTCGCGTGCAGCTCGCGGTACTCGGCGACGGTGAGCGGCACGCGCGCGTCGAGCACTGAGGTGAAGTGGTCGGATCGCTCGGCGGCTCCCGCCTGCACGACACCGGTCAAGAACTCGCTGACGCTGCCCGACCCGTAGCTGAACAGGCCAATGCGCTTGCCCGGCAGGCCCTGCTCGTGGTCGAGAATCGCGGCGAGGCCTGCGTAGACCGAGGCGGTGTAGGCGTTGCCGATCCGGCGGTTGTAAATCGCGCCCTCGGCGAGACCCGAGTCTCCCAGACCGCCCTCGCCCAGCTCGGCTGAGAGATGGGTGCTGAGCCGAGCCTGCGCCTTGCGCGCCATCTTCGTGTACGGCTGGTGGTAGACGAGGCGGTCGATCTCGGTGATCGCGGGGCCGCCGTGGGCGGCGAGGTCGTCCCACGCGCCGGCCATCGCGTCGAGGTACGCCTTGATCGAGAGGGCGCCGTCGACGATCGCGGTCGACGAATCGTTGGGTCGCCAGAAGTCGTCGACATCGTCGGTGAAGAGACCCGACGCGGGTTCGATCTCGAGCAGCGCGGGGTCGGCGCCGATGATCATCGCGATCGCGCCGGCACCCTGCGTGGGCTCGCCGGGGGAGTCGAGCGCGTAGCGCGCCACGTCGCTCGCGATGACGAGCACGCGCTCGCCGGGGTTGCGCAGCACGATGCCGACGGCGGCCTGAATCGCGGCGGTGCCGCCGTAGCAGGCCTGCTTGATCTCGGCGACGCGTACCTGCGGGGGCAGCCCGAGCAGCTGGTGCACGTAGACGCCGGCGGCCTTCGAGTGGTCGATGCCCGACTCGGTCGCGAAGAGCAGCGTGCGCACGCCCTCGATGCCGGTGCGTTCAAGCACGGCCTGCGCGGCGGTCGCGCCCATGGTCACGATGTCTTCATCGGCCGCGGGCACGCTGAACTCGTCTTGCCCGAGCCCGATGCGGTACTTCGCGGGGTCGACGCCGGCGTACTCGGCGAGCACGCCGAGGTCGAGCACGTGGTGCGCGGTCGCCAGTTCGAGGTCGTGGATTCCGATGGAGGTCATGCGCTGGGCTTCCCCTTCCGCTCGATGCGCAGATGCGCGGCCATGAGTTCGCCCGGGTTGGTCTGCGCCGCGATGAGCGACAGCTCGCCGCAGAGCACGGTCGCCGCGATGAGTTCGGCGAGGCGGCGGGCGTTCTCGCCCGGCTCGCGCTCTTCGCGGCAGCCGATGCGCTCGAGCGCCTCTTCGATGTGGGGCAGGTGCTTGCCGTTGCCGACGGTGCCGACGATGAGGTGCGGCACGGTGCACGAGAAGTACAGGCCGTCTTCGCGGTTCTCGGCGTAGGTGATGCCCTGTGATCCCTCGACGATGTTCGCGGCGTCTTGGCCCGTCGCCAGGTAGAAGCCGAGCAGCATGTTGGCGTAGTGCGCGTTCGCGGAGCGGAGCGCACCGGCGATCGTGCTGCCGACGAAGTTCTTGCGCACGACAAGGTCGGTGATGCGCTGGGCATCGCTGCGCAGCATCTTGCGCACGAGGTCGTGCGGGATCAGGATCTCCGCGACGACGCTGCGCCCGCGGCCCAGCACCCCGTTGACCGCCGTGGCCTTCTTGTCGGAGCAGTAGTTGCCCGAGATCGACCCGTATTCGATGGGCAGACCCCACGAGAGAATGCGCGCCATGAGCGCGTCGGCGGCGTTCGTCACCATGTTGTGCCCCGACGCGTCGCCGGTGGTGAATGCGAACCGCACGAAGAGCAGGTTGCCCACGATTTCGGAGTGCGCCTCGAGCAGCTTGGCGTGGCGGCTGCCCTCGGAGACGACCTCACGGAGTTCGTCGAGGCGATCCTCGATGGCCCGAGCCGCGATCTGCGCGTCGACGGCGCCGGCCGCGGTGAACTGCACGGAACGGGTCATGCGTTCACCCGTGACGATGGTGCGGATGCCGCCCTCGATGGCGCGCGAGACGCGGGCACCGCGGCCGACTGACGGCCACAGCGGGGTCTCGTAGGTCGCGAGGGGCACGGAGATCTCGCCGGAGACGGCGGAGCCGGTGATGCGGATCGGGCCCACCCAGCTGGTGGGGATCTCGGTGACGGTTTCCCGTGCGGACGATGCGGCGCTCATGGCTTCCTTCGTGAGAGTGGGGTAACGGTCGGCGCGAGGCCGAACCGGCGGGAACGTGTCATGCGCGGTGCGCCTCTGAGCGCTGCGCGAGCCCGCTCAGATCAACGCCGCGGTCGGCGCAGAATTCCCGGAGGCGTCCGCGCAGAATGAGGTCAGTGTGCAGCAGTTCGTCGCGGGTGACCGCTCCGAGCAACGCGTAGACGGCGCGAGTGCGCGCCTGCCAGTCGGTGATGAGGGCGATGAGGCGCTCGGCGCCGCCCGGATCGCCATCGTGGCCGATCGCCGCGAGGAACGCGCCGGCGACGCCGACCGCCTGGGCGCCGGCCGCGAGGGCCTTCACCACGTCGAACGGCGAGCGCACGCCGCCCGACGCGAGCAACGTGGGCGCGGAGCGCGGAGCATCGAGCAGGCTGGCGAGCGCCGACTGCCCGAACCCGGCGAGCATCGCGTACTCTCCGGCCGAGCGGCGCGCATTCTCGATCTTCAGGAAGTCGGTGCCGCCGCGGCCGCCGACGTCGGCGATCCCGACCCCGATCTCCGACAGGTGGCGCAGCGCCGAGCGGCTGAGACCGAACCCGACCTCTTTGACAATGACGGGCACCGGTGAGGCTGCGGCGAGCTGTTCGACCGAGGTGAGCCATGACGAGAAGTCGCGCGATCCCTCGGGCATCGCCGTCTCTTGCACCGCGTTGACGTGCACCTGCAGCGCGTTCGCGCCGAGCAGTTCGACGGCGCGCGGGGCGTCTGAGGCGGGTCGACCGACGCCGACGTTTGCCATCACGAACCCGTCGGGGTTCTCGTCGCGAATCACCGCGAATCCGCGAGCGGCAGCCGGATCATCGAGCGCCACCGAGACCGACCCGCAGGCCATGGGCAGCCCCGTTTCGCGCGCCGCGATGGCGAGCTCCCGGTTGATGCGGGTGGTGCGCTCGGTGCCGCCGGTCATGCCGTTGACGTAGAAGGGCGTCTCCCAGTGCCACTCCCCGGCGGCGTACTGCGCGCCCGCGGCGAAGGCGATGCTGACGCCGAGATCGACGCGATCGGTGTCGACGCCGTCGAGCGCCTGGTGCACGAAGTCGAGGTCGTCGAACTCGTTGTGGCCCGAGGCGTCGCGGCGCTGGTCGAGGGCGAGGTCGACGTGCTCGTCTTTGCGGGCGGCGCGGGTGCTGTCGCCGGCGAAGACGGGTGCCGCGCCGGGTCCGGCCGGGGCAGTCGAGGCGGTCGAGGCGTCGTTAGAAGTCACTGACGCCTCCTGACGCGGGGTGCGGCGCGAGGCTGAGGCGACGAATGTCGTTCGCCTCCCACTCGCGCAAGATCGGGTCGGTCGCGAGATCCGCCCCTGCGAGCACGATACCGCAGTCGCCTCCGCCGGCACCCGAAGGCTTGGCCGAGGCGCCGTAGCGCTCCGAGATATCGCACAGTGCCTGCAGCTGCGGGGTCTCGATGGTGATGCCCGACGAGGCGCTGAGGCGCTGCAGCACGCGGCGTGCGCGGCCGATGACCTCGGGTGCGCCGGTGCCCTGATGCTCGAAGGCGGTGACGAGCGCATCGACGCAAGCGCGGCTGTCGTCAATGAATGCGGGGTAGGGCTGCAGCTTCTTGCGGGCGTCGGTGGTGCGCACCTGCTCGACGAGGCGTTCGGTCGACGCGGGCGACCCGGTCCAGCCGACGAGCAGCTGCAGTGCGTCGGGGTTGGGGAGGCGCTGCACGCCGCTGCCCGCCCACTCGCCGGTGGCCGCAAGCGTTGCGGCGACGCCGTGCACTGAGCGGTGCACGCGCAGGGCGCCGCGGTCGGGCGACGCGTAGCGGATCCACCCGCCGAAGGTGCTCGCCGCCAGATCGCCGCCCGAGGCCGTCGGGGCGACCTCGATCGTAGAGAGGAGCGCGAGCTTGAACCGCTCGGTGCGGGTGAGGTCGAGGCCGTAGAACTCGTCGAGCGCGGCGACGACGGCGACGGTGACGGCCGCCGACGAGCCGAGGCCGAACTTGCGGCCGCTGACGTCGTCGAGCTCGCTGCCGATGTCGAGGTCGTAGTACCGCGGCGCGAGCCCCAGCTCGGAGCGCAGCTGCTCGACGGCGGTGATGGCGGCGAAGACGTAGTCGTAGGGCTGGTGCTCGAGCACGATGCGATCGCTCGCATCGTCGCGCACCCACACGAGTGGCGAGCGGCCGTAGGCGCTGGATCGCACGCGCCCGACCTCGGAACCCTCGGTGAGCTGCACCGTGATGTAGCGGTCGACGGCGACGATCACGGCGGGCTGGCCGGGGTCGACCACCGCGTATTCGCCGGCGATGTAGAGCTTGCCGGGCGCGCGCTGCACGATCACGCGTCGTCTCCCGCCACCGGCCCGTCGACGGGCGCATCGATGATCTCGGCTCCCGCGCCAGGGCCCACGAGACGCACCGAGCCGAAGCCCTCCAGTGCGTCGCGCAGCTCTTCCGCCTGCTCCGGGCGCACGATCACGGCGACGTTCGGGCCGGCGTCGGCGGTCGCGTACGCCTCGATGCCCTGCTCGCGCAGCGCGGCGACTGCGTCGAAGATCGCGACGCTGGTCGGTGCGAGGTAGCGGATGGGCGGGTCGCACGACTGGATCACGGCGTGCATGCGCAGTGCGTGCGACTCGGTGATGCGGCCGACCCGGGTGAAATCGTCGGCGGCGCAGGCCTCGAGCATCGCGGCGAGCGACTCCTCGGTCGACGAGGTCCAGGCGGGGAAGAAGGGGGAGGTGAGCGCGGTGCGACGCATGGCCGCGCGGCTCGAAACGGCCTTCTGCGCAGTGTCGACGGTGACGATCACCATGCGCATGTCGGGACCGGTGACGGGCTCTGCATACGAGTGCGCGTCGTCGCCCGCGTGCCAGACGGCGAGGCCCTCGACGAGGCTGCGTGACGCCGACCCGGAGCCGCGGCGTGCCAGGCGGCTCAGGTCGCGGCGGTCGAGGTCGAGCCCGTAGGCGCGGGCGGCGGCGGTCGCGAGGGCCGCGAAGCCCGAGGCCGACGAGGCGAGCCCGGCACCCGTGGGCGCCTCGTTCGTCGAGATGACGACGGCGCGCGTGTCGACACCGGCGAGCTCGCGCACGCGATCGAGAAAGCGGGTGACGCGGTCGGCCGCATTGCCGGTCTGCGCGGTGCCGTTCAGGGTGAACGCGTCGGCATCGAGCGAGTCGTCGAGCGTGACCGTGGTCGTCGTCGGAAACGCGTCGAGAGTCAGCGACAGGCTGCCGGCGACCGGCAGAATGAGATCCTCATCCTGCTTGCCCCAGTACTTCACCAGGGCGATATTCGGGAACGCGCGAGCGGTTGCGGTCGTCATGCGGCGGGAACCTCCACGGTCCAGGTGCGTTCGGCACCGGCAGCGCGCATCGCGTCGCCGATCTGTGCGGCGTGATCGAGTGAATCGGCGACGGCGATGACGCAGCCGCCGAGACCGCCACCGGTGAGCTTCGCGCCGGCGGAGCCGACGGAGCGGGCCGCGGCGACGATGGCGTCGAGGCGCTCGGAGCTCACGCCGACCTCATGCAGGATCGCGTGCGCCTCACTCATCGCGGCGCCGATGGCGGTGCGATCCCCGGAGGCGATCGTGTCGATCGACTGCTCGGCGATCTCGGCGAGGCGCGAGAGCAGGGCGTCGGTCGACCCGGGCTCGCGCTCGCGCAATTCGCGGACCGACCCCACGGCCTTCGCCGTCGACCCCGGATGACCGGAATCGGCGAACGCGAGAATCAGTGGAGCGCCCACGCGAATCGGGGCGACCGCGCCTCGATTGAAGCGAATCGCGCCGGTGGCGGCGACCGTGCGTGCGTCGATGCCGCTCGGCGTGCCGTGTGCGACGCGCTCTGCGGTCTGGATGAGGTCGAACAGTGTTTCGCTGTCGAGCTCGGCACCCGCCAAATCGAATGCCGCGCGGGCGATCGCCGCGGCGACGGCGGCGCTCGAACCGACGCCGCGCTCGTGCGGGATCGTGCTGGTGATCGTGACGGTCACGCCGGTGGGCTCATTGGGTGAGCCCGCGGCGAGCCCTGCGAGACCGGCGCGCTCGAGTGAGGCGCGGATCGCGGTGACCACTGGCGCGAGACGATCGGGCGCATCTTCGACGGTGCCGGTGTACAGCGAACTGATGATCCGGAGCCCCGGAGGGCCCGGCTCGATCACCGCCTCGGCGGTGAGACTGTCGACCGGGATCGCGATGGCCGGGGCGCCGTAGACGACGGCGTGCTCGCCGAACAGAATTGCTTTGGCGTGCGAGGCGCCGACCCCGCGGCGCACTTCCTCCGGCGGAGTCGGGGTCGCCGCAGCGACGCGCGATTCCGCGTGTGGAGTTCGGGACATTCGGATCCGTTCGGTCGGCTCCCGGAGCGTGGACGGCCGCCGGGCACACGTGAAGAGGGCCGGACTTCTCCGTCCCTCATTACGTCAGATCTCTTAGGGTATGCCGATCCGCCTGAAGATGCGACCCGGGGCGGCGGCCCAACTTCTGGCCACCACCCCGGAAACTCCCGATCGCTGCGAAAATTCGACCCGAAATCAGCTGTCGGCGGAAGGTGCGGGGTTGATCACGCGGCCCCAGGTGCTCTTGTTGCCCCAGATGTTCTGACGCAGGCCCTCGAGCTGCAGCGCCTGGCTGTGGTCGACGAAGAGGTTCACCTCGTTGCCGTAGTTCTTGATGTACCACTCGAAGACCGGGCCGTCGGCGGCCTCGAACATCACGTTCTCGAGCCCGAGGCCGTTGATGATCGAGGCTGCCGCGCCCGTGTTCCACTCGCGCACGTTCTCGGTGATGCCCTCGGACTCGATCATGATGATCGAGGCGCCCGCGTCGAGCGCGCGCTGCCCGCGGTCGATGAGGTCGCCGATGTCCTTCTTGCTCTCACCGGCCAGCTCGGCCTCGCTCGAGTCGCCGCCCGATCCGATCTGGATGCCGAGCTCTGGCTTCGCCTTCAGGCCGGCCTTCACGACCTTGTCGACGAGGCGCAGCAGGCCCGACGTGTTCAGCATGATGAAGCCGGTCGAGATCTCGATGACGTCGAACCCGACCTCCTTCGCCTCCTTGAGGTAGTGGTCGACCGCGTCGTCGCCGTAGCGCAGCACGGTCTCGATCCAGCCGCCTGACGACACGTACGAACCGTGCTCGTGAGCGATCTCGCTGAACTTGCGCACCTGTTCCTGAGGCAGCAGCGCGAAGGATCCGCCAGCCCACTTGATGCCGTCGACCCACTGGCCGGCGACGTCGAACACATCCTGCAGGTGGCGGGTGCCGAAGGTGTCGTAGTAGGGGGCACGGATCTCGGTGATGCCGAACGTGCGCGGCTTGGCCGGGCGGTACGCGCGGGGAACGAAGTTGAAGGAGACGTCGTGGGGAACTGCGGTGCTCATGGTGAGCTCCTTTCGTGCGGTGGTGCGGTGGATGCTGGGTGTGGGATCAGGCGGCGTGCGCGGCAGACGCCGTGGCTGCCCTGTCGGCGCTCTGCGCGGCGCTGCGGGTGCGGGGCACGCGTGCGAGCGCGGCGGTCAGCTCGCGCGTGCTGCGCGTGTCGAGACCGTGCACGATTTCGGCGATCTCGTCGCGGAGCGCCTGGTCGGCAAACGGCGACGTCAGGGCGTCGAACTTGCGCCGAGCCGAGGCCCAGTCGAGCGGGTTGTCGTGGAAGCCGTGGTAGCTGTCTTGCGAGGAGCGGAAGACCGTGCCGTCGGCGAGTTCGACCTCGAGGTCGGCGGGCATGTGCGCCGGGAATCGCGCCGAGAATTCGTCGCTCGGAGTGATGGTGACGCGGGTCATGAGGCCCTGCACGTCTGCCGCGACGATGCGCTCGGGTTCGTACTGCTCCGGGTTCAGCGCGCCGTCGAGCAGCACGACCGCCACCATCCACGGCAGCGAGTGATCCGCCTCCTCCTTGTTGCGAACCAGGCGCTTGTCGCCCTCTTCGCCGCCGCCGATGATCGAGTAGGCGACGTCGAAGGTGGTGAGGCGCACCCGCTCGATCGCGCGCGGGTTGAAGCCGTCTTGCGCCCGGATGTCTTGCGCCGCATCGAGTGCCGACTGCGAGTGAATCTCGGCGTTGTGCTTCTTGATGATGGTCTGCCGCACGCGCTCGAGATCTTCGTGCGACCAGTCGAGCTCGAACGGGCCCGAAACCGAATCCTTGAAGCCCTTGTTGCCCTCGAAGACCGCCTCGGGGCCGGTGATGCCGCGGCTGGCGAGCAGTGCGGCAAAGGTGCCGTTCTGCGAGACGTGCGGGTAGGCGAGACCCTTCCAGTGGCTGAGGTTGCCCGTGCGGGTGACGCGGAGGGCCACGTTCGCCGTGCCCGCGATGGCGACCGCGTTGGCGATCTGCTCGGGAGTGAGACCGAGCGCCTTCGCAGCGCCGGCCGCGGCGGCGAACGCGCCCTGCGTCGTGTGGTCGAAGCCCTTGGCGCGCACCGGCGCCTCGTCTGAGAGGCGGGCGTGCACTTGGTAGGCGACGCCGAGGGCGGTGAGGAACTCGGCACCCGTTGCGTCGGCCGACTCGGCGGCCGCGAGCACGGCGCCGAGGTTGTCTGAGGGGTGGTTCGTCTCGCCGGGTGCGAGGTAGGAATCCATGAAGTCGAGGTAGCGGCTGAGCGCGCTGTTGTAGAAGGCTGCGCGCTCGGGGCTCGTCGCGCCGCCGCCGATCAGTGTCGCCGTGGGAGTGCCGCCCAGGTCTTCGATGAGGCCGCGGATCGCCTCGGTGGGTTCGGCGTCGAGCGCGCCGATGGCCACGCCCAGGGTGTCGAGCACCCGAATCTTGAGTTGTTCAAGCGCCTCAGCGCTGAAGTCATCGATCGCAGCCGCGTCGACGAATCGTGCCAGTTCCTGTACTTCGGTCATCGCCCATTCCAATCATCGGATGAATATGAGGGTCACCTTCATTAGACTCCTGAAGTATCTCGACGTCAAGATACTTTCTCTGGGAATGCTCACGGTTTTCGGGCGTATCGTGCGCGTACGTCGCGCGTCACCTGCGGGTGCCTGATCGACGCGCCGCCGCGCGCCGCGTCGACTCGCGACCACGTGTCGCGAACAAATCGACCGAGTGTCGGCGGCGCGCGATATTCTCCGAGGTATGAGCATGGGTGGCGGCCCGGGAGGCCGAGGGTCTCGCGTATCGGCGGGCGACGCAGAACTGCAGCGCAAGCTGAACCGCGCCGCCCCGAAAGTCGACGGGCTCGGGCACCGCATCGCCGAGCTCTTTCGGCCCTACCGAAGTCAGCTCGTCGTCATCGTCGCACTCGTGCTGGTCTCGGCGGCGCTCGCGATCCTGCCCCCGCTGCTGACACAGCGCGTCTTCGACGACGGGCTGTTCCCGCTCGACGGCGGCGGTCCGCACCTCACGATCCTCGCCTGGCTCGTCGCCGCGATGATCGCCGTGTTCATCGTTTCCTCAGGCCTCGGCATCGTGCAGACCCTGTTCACCGCGCGCGTCGGCAACCGTGTGATGGGCGACCTGCGCGTCAAACTGTTCTCGCACCTGCAGTCCATGGAGTTGGGATTCTTCACGCGCACGAAGACGGGCGTCATCCAGTCGCGACTCCAGAACGACGTCGGCGGTGTGGCCAACGTGCTGACGAACACGGTGTCGAACATCATCGGCAACACGGTCACGGTTGTCGCGGCGGCCGTCGCCATGATCCTGCTCAGCTGGCAGCTCACGCTCATCGCCGTCGTGATCATGCCGGTGCTCGTCATCGCCCAGCGGCGCGTCGGCCAGATTCGCGCCAAGATCGCCGGCCGCACGCAAGAATCGCTCTCCGAGATGACGGCGATCACGCAAGAGGCGCTGTCGATCTCGGGTGTGCTGCTGGCGAAGACCTACTCGCGGCAGAGCGCCGAGACCGAGCGCTACGCGGCCGAGAATCGCAACCAGATCGACCTGCAGGTGCGGCAGACGATGAGCGGTCAGCTGTTCTTTGCGCTCGTGCAGGTGTTTCTCTCGGCAGTGCCGGCGATCGTCTACCTCATCTCGGGCTGGCTTATCTCACGCGGTCAGGGTGAAGGGTTCGATCCGGGCATCACCGCGGGCACCATCGTCGCGTTCACGACGGTGCAGTCGCGGCTGCTCTTTCCGCTCGTCGCCCTCATGCGCATCGCACTCGACCTGCAGACCTCGCAGGCGCTCTTCGCGCGCATCTTCGAATATCTCGACCTCACGCCGGCCATCGTCGATGCGCCCGATGCGCAACAGCCCTCCGATGCGCCCGGTCGCGCCGGTCGCATCACGTTCGAGGAGGTGACGTTCCGCTACCCCGACGCGGGCCCCGAAGACCGACCGACGCTCGACGCGGTCTCGTTCCACGTGGAACCCGGCGAGTTCGTCGCGTTCGTCGGCGCCTCGGGCTCGGGCAAGACGACGATCGGCTCGCTCATCCCGCGCCTCTACGACGCCTCCGAGGGCACCGTGCGCTACGGCGACGACGACGTGCGCTCGCTCAGCCAAGAAGCGTTGATGGACCGCATCGGTGTCGTGACGCAAGAGCCGTATCTGTTCCACGCCACCATTCAGGCGAACCTGCGCTACGCGAAGCCCGACGCCACCGACGCCGAGATCGAGGCGGCCGCGCGCCTCGCGAACATCCACGACACGATCGCGAGTTTCGCCGACGGGTACGACACCGTCGTCGGTGAGCGCGGCTACCGACTGTCGGGTGGCGAGAAGCAGCGCATCGCGATCGCCCGCGTGCTGCTCAAGAATCCGCGCGTGCTCGTGCTCGACGAGGCGACGAGCGCGCTCGACACCGTGAACGAGCGCATCGTGCAGCACGCACTCGAAGACGCGCGCAGCGGCCGCACCACGATCGCAATCGCCCACCGGCTCTCCACGATTGTCGACGCCGATCGCATTTACGTGGTCGGCGCGGGCCGCATCCTCGAGCACGGCACCCACCAGCAGCTGCTCGACCTCGGCGGCTCCTACGCCGAGCTCTACGACCAGCAGCAGTAGGCGCGGTGCGGCGCGCGCTGCGACGCCGCTGCGCCTACGCCGCCGCTGCAGCCGTGCCATCATTGCGATCGGGGTAACTTCGGACCGGTGTTGCGGCGGATTTAGGCTCTCGCACCCACCGAAAGTTACCCCGATCGCATGGGTGGGTGATCCGCCGCCGCCCCGCCGCCCCAATCGACCAGCGGCGCACCCAGCCCCCGCAGCGTCGTAGGATCGAACTCGTGCGGAACATCACCCAATCCCGGAAGCTCGCCGGGGTGCGCTACGACGTGCGCGGCCCGATCTTGCAGGAGGCCGAGCGCCTCGAGCACGAGGGGCATCAGATCCTGAAGCTCAACATCGGCAACCCGGCGCCATTCGGCTTCGAAGCGCCGCCCGAGATCGTCGACCGCCTGCAGCAGGTGCTCACCGAGGCTCAGGGCTACAGCGATTCGCGCGGTATCCTGCCGGCGCGCGAGGCGGTCGCCCGCTACTACACCGAAGAGGGTGTGGCGGGTGTGACCCCCGACGACGTCTACATCGGCAACGGCGTCAGCGAGATGATCTCGCTCGTGCTGCAGGCGCTGGTCGATGACGGCGATGAGATCCTGGTGCCGTCGCCCGACTACCCGCTCTGGACCGCGCAGGTCACCCTCTCAGGCGGCCAGGCCGTGCACTACCCGTGCGACGAGTCGAACGGGTGGATGCCCGACCTCGAAGCGATCGAACGCCTGGTGACCCCGGCGACCAAGGGCATCGTGCTCATCAACCCCAACAACCCGACGGGCGCGGTCTACTCGGCCGAGCTGGTGCGCGGGTTCGCGGCGTTGGCTGAGCGGCACGGCATCGTGCTGATGGCCGATGAGATCTACGAGCGCATCCTGTACGACGGTGCGATCCACGAGCACGCTGCGCTGCACACGCATGACACGCTGTGCCTCACCTTCAGCGGCCTGTCGAAGGCGCAGCGCGTGGCCGGGTACCGCTCGGGGTGGCTCGCGATCTCGGGCGATCGCACCCGATCGCGCGATTTCCTCGAGGGGTTGCAGCTGCTCGCGAATATGCGCATGTGCGCGAATGTGCCGGCGCAGCACGCGATCCCGGTCGCGCTCGACCCGGCGTCGAACTGGTCGGGCATCGCCGAACTGTGCGCGCCTGGCGGGCGGCTCCGCGAGCAGCGCGACACGGCGCACCGGTTGCTCACCGAGATCCCGGGCGTGACCTGCGAGTTGCCCGGCGGGGCGATGTATCTCTTCCCGAAGCTTGACCCCGAGGTGTACCCGATCGTTGACGATCAAGCGTTTGTGATCGATGTGCTGCAGGCGACGCACGTGCTGGTGACGAACGGCCGCGGCTTCAATTTGCCGACGCCGGATCACCTGCGCTTCGTCACCCTCCCGTCCGTGCCGGTGCTCACCGAAGCGATCGGGCGCATCGGCGGGTATCTCGCGACGGTTCGGGCCTAGCGGTTCGAGCGCGCGAGCCCGCGCTTGCGGAGCGGCTCAGTTCACGGGCGCGGGATCGGCGCCGGCTTCGAAGACGAACCCGTTCCAGCCGGTTGCGGCTGCGGTGATGCCCGCGCGCACGGCAGTGTCGGCATCGGCGGGCGTGGCGAAGAACGACGGCGCGCGATCGGCGAACACCGCACGCTCGTCGGCGCCGGGCCAAACTGCCGCGGTCACGTTGTCGGTGGGTTCGGCGAGCTGCGTGCCGAGCATGAGGAACTGCTGGTCGAGGTTTGCGGCGCTGAGCAGATCGAAGGCTCCCGCCGTGGCGGGGCCGATGCCGACGATGAGGTCGGGTCGGGCGGTCGTGGCCGGATCGCCGAGCAGGTGAGCCAGCGACTCGTCGGCGCGGTCGGTGGTACGCACATCGACGGATGCGAGATGCTCGGGGGCGAGGCGCAGCAGCGCGTCTGAGACGATCTGCGAATCGGTGTCGCCCGAACTGATCACCACGACGTGCCAATCCGCGGTCGACTCCGGGATCTGACCGAGCGACCGTGCGTCGAGTGTCGCGCCGGGAGCGAGCGCGGATTCCGTCGCGGTGCCGTGCGCCGATGTTTGTGCTGCGACGACGGTATCGGAGGTCTGAGCGCCCCGAGTGTCGGCCGCAGAGCTGCACCCGGTCACGCCGAGGGCGAGCGCCGTTGCGAGTGCGAGCGCCACGCCGAGACTGGCGTGACGTGCGATGCGCCCAGCTTCTCGGGCGGAAGATGCAGCGGGGACGTCAGCTGAGGCGATCGAACGGTGACGCGAGTGGCTCACGAGGAACTCCAGAAGATCAATAGGGATGCGTTGGTGCGGAGCAGCGGTGGCGGCCGAACCGGAAGACTCGGCCGCCACCGCTGGGAGTTACTCTCCGGCGCGCGCTCGGCGGCGCGCCAGCACGGTGCCCGCGACGACGATGCCTCCGAGCGCCAGCAGTGTGCCGGCGATCGCGAAGGTCAGGAGCTGACCGTTCGCGCCGGTGACGGCGAGACCACTGCCCGCAGCGGGGTCGGTGCCTGCCGCGACGGGCGATCCCGCACTGCCGTTCGCGGCCGCCTCGGCCGTGATCGCAGAACCGGCAGAACCGGAAGAACCAGTCGAGCCCGCCGTGCCGTCGGCTGCGGAGGTGCCACCGGCTGCGGCAGCGGAGCCGTCAGCGGTGCCTCCGGCCGTCGCACCACCGTCGGCAGCGCCGCTCGCACCTGCTGCACCCGCATCGGCGGCAGCCTCGGCTGCGGCGACGACGAAGGCGATCGTCACGGGGGTGCCGTCGGCGCGCGTGATCACGAGCTCGTGGTCGCCCGCTTCGAAATCAGCCGGGATCTGCCACTGCAGGTCGATCGCGCCCGCAGCATCCGCCGAGAACGGGTCGAGTGCAATCGGCTCAGAGTGCACCTCGGCGGTGAGCGCTTCGTTGGGCTCGAAGCCCGCGCCGGTCACCGAGAGCGTGCCGCCCTGCTGCACCGACGTGTTGCCGAGGGTGAGCTGCGGCGCGGGTGCGGCCGGGCGTCCCTCGTGGCGCAGCGTCACCGTGTCGACGACGCTGTTGACGGCGTCGGCACCGTGCTGCTCGCTGCGGAGCGTGGTGACGGTGATCTCGTCATCGGAGATGGAGACGTTCGAGTAGTTGCGCACCTGCTCTTGGTTGATGACCGATGCGTACCAGGCCTCGGGGTCCTTGACGTCGTAGTACTTCGAGCCGCTCGCGGAGTTGGCCGTGACGTACAGCACGTCACCGTCCTTCGCCGTCACGACCGACTGCCCGGGAACCTCTTCGGCGTTGGCGAGCGCGCCATCGTTGACGAGGTAGCTGCGGGTGTAGCTGTGGTCGTGGCCCTGGAGCACGAGGTCGAAGCCGAGGTCCGAGATGGTCTCGGGCAGTGCCGTGCGCAAGTTCTTGATCTGCGTGTCGAACACGTGCGAGGCCACGGAGTAGATGGAGTGGTGGAACCCGAGCACCTTCCACTTCGCGTCGGCGCCGTGCTCGGCGACCACGCGGTTCATGAATTCGATGTGGCTCGCGGTGTCGCTGCTGTTGGTGTTCAGAATGACGTACAGAACGTCCTTGTATTCGAACCAGTAGTCGCCGCCCGAGGAGTTCGCGTTCGATGCCGGGCCCGCGGTCGGGTCGAAGTTCGGCACGGTGAAGTGCTGCTCGTAGGCCTTGGAGCCGACGTCGTGGTTGCCGTTGACAGGCACGAGGGGGTACTCGCGGAGGGCGTCGGGCGACAGGAACGTCGCGTACTGATCCTCGTTCGACGCCGTGTTCACCTGGTCGCCCGCGGAGAACAGCAGTTCGGTTTCGGGGTAGGTGCTGAGCGCCACGTCGACGGTGTCGTTCCAGCCGGCCTCATCGGAGGCGAGGTTGCCCGATGCGCCGACCTGGGGGTCGCCGAAGAAGAGGAAGCTCGTGTCGCCTGAGAAGGCGGCCGTGGTGAGCGGGTAGGTCGCCGACCAGCCCGACTCCTCCGAGCCGACGCGGTAGATGTAGCCGCTGCGCTCGGTGAGGCCGGTGATCGTGGCGCGGTGGTTGACCTGGCCGCTGCTCGTCGTGCCGTCGCTGGTCGCGGCGATGGTCTGCGCGTCAGTGGCGGGGAAGGCGGCGCCGGATCGCGCGGCCTCGGTCGCCGCAGCCGCCGAGGGCATGGCAGCGACCTGCACTGACTGAGCGGTGTCGCGGTCGGTGTACCAAGTGAGGTTGCGGCTCGTCGCGTCGCCGCCGATGGTCTGCACGATATCGCTCGGCAGGTTGGGCGCGGCCACGTCGACCGCGGTCAGCGACGCGAAATCGAAGTAGATGTCGGAGCTCGTGGCGCGGTCCTGGTAGAGCGCGACGGCGACCGTGTTCGATCCGGCGTGCAGAGCTTCGGCCGGGATCGAGAACGTCGAGGTCGCCGGGTCGCCGCCCGAATCGCCGGCGTACATGAGGTTGCGCTCGGACTCGGGGGCGGCGTTCACGCGATCGTCGACGAAGCCGGCGACCTTCTCGCCGTTCACGAAGACCTGGATCGCATCGTCGTAGGTGACCTTCGCCTGCAGCTCTGAGATCGCCGAGAGCTCGTCTTCGGTAAGGTCGACGCTCGTGCGGAAGTGGAAGGTGCGCACGTCGACCTTGGTGCTGCCGACGTACTGATTCAGCAGTGTCGTGACGGGGAACGCCGAGCCCAGTCCGGTGGGGGCGCCGTTCTTCGCACCGAAGGGCGCGGTGCCCGTCTTGAACGCGGAGTCGTCGAAGTCGTCGGTGGTCCAGGCGAGACGATCGGGATTGCCGGCGGCGGGGTCGGTGTCGTTGTCCGAGTACGTCCACTCGGTGGACGCGGTGTCGATGAGCGGAGCGTCGGGCACGGCCGCGCTGGCGAGGTCGGGGGCGATGAACGCGGGGGTGAGCCCGGCGACCGCCGCGACCACGGCGAGGCCGGTGACGAGCCGGCGACGGAGGGGGAGTGGGGAGCGTTGTTGCATGATGAAGTGGTGCAATCCTTCGCGATGATGAGGGGCCCGGAACAGGGCCGTGTTCACGCTACGAGGGCAGATTGATCGGGGTGAGAACGGGGCATGACACTTCTCGAACGGCGGGTGACCAAACCCGAACGGCGCGTGGCATCGTGATGAACGCGCGCGTCGGAGGTGTCGTGGCAGACTGGGGCGGGGCCCGCCGGGGCCGTCTCGGCTGTCTCGGCCGCGGGATGAGAGGAGTGGGATGAGCGTCCGCATCCTCGCCGTCGGCAAGAAGCATGAATCCTGGGTCTCCGACGGCATCGATCGCTACGAGAAGCGCCTGCGCAAGCCGTTCGACACCGCCTGGCAGCTGCTGCCGCACTCGTCGCGCGAGGGCGATGCGGCGCGCACCGAGGAGTCTGACCGACTGCTTGCGAAGCTGGATCGCGATGTCTTCGTCGTGCTGCTCGACGAGCGCGGCAAGAATGTCGACTCCCCGAAGCTGGCCGCCACCCTGCAGCGCGCGTTCGACGGCGGGCGGGCGGTGACCGTGATCATCGGCGGCGCATACGGCGTCGATGATCGCGTGCGTGCTCGCGCTGACTTCGTGTGGAGCCTGTCGCAGCTCGTCTTTCCCCATCAGCTCGTGCGTCTGATGCTCGTCGAGCAGTTGTATCGCTCGCAGGAGATCTCGGCGGGGCGTTCGTATCATCACGTGTAAGGCGATCAGGATCGCCGGAAGGAGTCGCAATGCCGCGTCGCCCGCAGCTCGCCGTGCTCGGCAGCATCAACATCGACCTCATCGCGCAGACGGAGTCGTTGCCCCGACCCGGTGAGACGATCGGGGGTGGCACGTTCAGCCGACTGCCGGGCGGCAAGGGTGCTAATCAGGCCGTCGCGGCCTCCCGCTTAGGGGCGCAGGTGCGCATGGTGGGCGTCGTCGGCGATGACAGTGAAGGCGCGCTCGCGCGTGCGGCACTGGAGGCTGCAGGCGTTTCGCTCGGCGCGGTGCGCCGGGGCGCGCAACCGACGGGGGTGGCGCTGATCGGGGTCGATGCCGCCGGTGAGAATCAGATCAGTGTGTGCCCGGGCGCGAACGGCGAGGTCGGTGCGGCCGACGCGGTCTTCGGCGACGGAGAGGCAGTGCTCGTGCAGCTCGAGGTGCCGATGGCCACGGTGGTCGCCGCCGCGCGATCCTGCACCGGATTCTTCGCGGTGAATGCGGCACCTGCCGCCGATCTGCCCGACGAGATCATCGAGCGGGCGGATCTCGTGATCGTGAACGAATCAGAGTTCGCGGCGATCCCCGCCCTGCACACCGTCGACGCGCTCGTCGCGGTGAGTCTCGGCGCCGACGGCGCCAGGCTGCTGCGCGGCGGCGTTGAGATCGCTCGAGCGACGTCGCACGCCGCTGAAGTGCGCAGCACGGTGGGGGCAGGCGACGCCTTCTGCGCGGGGCTCGTGGTCGCGCTGGTGAGTGGTGTGGCGCCTGACGCAGCGCTCGCGGCGGCCTGCGCGGTGGGCGCGGCGGCCGTTGCCGACGTGCGTTCGCAGCCCGAACTGTCGCCGTTGAACGCCTATTTGGGCTAACGCCACACCCCACCCCTCAATGTCGGTGGTTCCCCGCACACTGGAACCATGAACCCGTTCCGCCTTTCGACCCGGTTGCAGCCTCCGGCGCGTACGCGCGCCCGGCCTGTCGCCGCCGAGGCCGCTTCTGCTGAGACGCGCGCGGCAGTCGCACCGGGGCAGGCTGTCGTGGTGCCGTGGCGCATCTCGCAGCGCTCGGCCAGTGGGGTGATCGAGATCGAGAATGCGGGCGGCGGTCCGCTGCATTCGGTGCGCTTCACACTGGCGGGCGACGGCATGCTCGGGTTGTCGTTGCCGCGCACGGTGATGCCCGGAGAGCGATTGCGCGTCGTGCTGCGGGGAGCGCGCTCCGAAGCGGCTGTCGCGGCGCCCGATGCGATGCTCGTGCTGCGCTGGTTTCAGCCCGATGGGAGGGAGCTGCTGTGGCCGATTGCCCTCATCTGAGCCCCCGTTCGCCGACACGCCGAGTCGGGTGTGGAGAGCAAAGTTTTTCGACCCGTACGGCCTTGTGGATAACCTCTGCGCAAGGGCGGAACGGTGCCGAAAGTTCTCCCCAATTCGACCCTTGCGCAGGTGGATATCTAGTGGAAAACTACATTGGTGTAACTACATCATGTTGTGGTCGGTCCCGGTGTGGTTCACTAGATGTAGTGCCTCAGTCGAGGCGAGCGAGTTTGTGAGAGAAGGGCGTGAAATGGCAGTCACCGTTTACACCAAGCCGTCGTGCGTGCAGTGCAACATGACCTATCGAGAGCTCGACAAGCAGGGCATTGAGTACAACGTGCTCGACGTCACCGCTGACGAGACGGCGCTCGAAGCTGTCAAGGGTCTGGGCTACCTGCAGGCACCCGTGGTGGTGGCTGACGACGAGCACTGGTCGGGCTTCCGCCCCGACAAGATCTCGGAACTCGCCGGCCGACTCGCGTAAGACGGATGCGTATGGGGCGGGAACACGAGCGGTTCTCGCCCCGTGCTGTATCCGGCAAGTCTGCGCCCATGGCGAATCTCGTCTACTTCTCCAGCGTTTCGGGCAACACGCACCGTTTCGTCGAGAAGCTCGGAACCCCCGCGGTTCGCATCCCGCTGCATGCGAAAGACGAACCGCTCATCGTGCACGAGCCCTACGTGCTCATCCTCCCCACCTACGGCGGGGGGCCTGACACGCGCGCCGTGCCCAAGCAGGTCATCAAGTTCCTCAACGTCGAGGAGAACCGATCGCATCTGCGCGGAGTGATCGCCGCGGGCAACACCAACTTCGGTGAGGCCTACGGGATCGCGGGCGACATCGTCGCCCGGAAGTGCCAAGTGCCCTTCCTCTACCGATTTGAACTCTTTGGAACCCCGGACGACGTGACCGCCGTCCACGATGGATTGGAACAGTTTTGGAAACAGCAGTGATGGAGCCGGGACTCGACTCGTCGAAGATCAGCGAGATGGATTATCACGCGCTGAACGCGATGCTCAATCTGTACGACGCCGACGGCAACATCCAGTTTGATCGCGACCGCGAGGCGGCGCGGCAGTACTTCCTGCAGCACGTCAACCAGAACATGGTGTTCTTCCACAACTACGAAGAGCGCATGCGCTACCTGATCGACAACGACTACTACGAGGCAGCGCTGGTTGAGCAGTACGGCGTTCCGTTCATCGAAGAGCTCACGAACGAAGCGTTCGCGATGAAGTTCCGCTTCCCGACCTTCCTCGGCGCCTTCAAGTTCTTCACCTCGTACGCGCTGAAGACGTTCGACGGCAAGCGCTACCTCGAGCGCTTCGAAGACCGTGTCGTCATGTCGGCACTCGGCCTCGCCGAGGGCGACCGCGAACTCGCACGCGGCCTCGTGCGCGAAATTCTCTCGGGCCGCTTCCAGCCTGCGACCCCGACGTTCCTGAACCTCGGCAAGGCGCAGCGCGGCGAGCTCGTCTCCTGCTTCCTGCTGCGCATCGAAGACAACATGGAGTCGATCTCGCGCGGCATCAACTCGTCGCTGCAGCTCTCGAAGCGCGGCGGCGGTGTCGCCCTGCTGCTCTCCAACATTCGCGAGACCGGCGCTCCGATCAAGAAGATCGAGAACCAGTCGTCGGGCATCATCCCCGTGATGAAGCTGCTCGAAGACAGCTTCAGCTACGCGAACCAGCTCGGCGCGCGTCAGGGCGCCGGTGCGGTGTACCTCTCGGCGCACCACCCCGACATCATGCGGTTCCTCGACACCAAGCGTGAGAACGCCGACGAGAAGATCCGCATCAAGACGCTCTCCCTCGGCGTCGTCATCCCCGACATCACGTTCGAACTCGCCAAGAAGGGCGAGGACATGTACCTGTTCTCGCCGTACGACGTCGAGCGCATCTACGGTGTTCCCTTCGGCGACATCTCGCTGAGCGAGAAGTACTACGAGATGGTCGATGACGCGCGTATCAAGAAGACGAAGATCAACGCGCGTCACTTCTTCCAGACGATCGCCGAGCTGCAGTTCGAGTCGGGCTACCCCTACATCGTGTTCGAAGACACGGTGAACCGGGCGAACCCGATCAAGGGCCGCATCAACATGTCGAACCTCTGCTCCGAGATCCTCCAGGTCAACACCCCGACCACGTACAACGAAGATCTGAGCTACGGCGCCATCGGCAAGGACATCTCCTGCAACCTGGGGTCGATGAACATCGCTGCGGCCATGGACGGCGGCAATCTGGCCGGCACCGTGGAGCTCGCCATCCGCGCACTCACCTCGGTTAGCGACCAGAGCCACATCTCGTCCGTACGCTCCATCGAAGACGGCAACGACCAGTCGCACGCCATCGGCCTCGGCCAGATGAACCTGCACGGCTACCTCGCTCGCGAGCACGTGCACTACGGCTCCGAAGAGGGCATCGATTTCACGAACATCTACTTCTACACGGTGCTCTTCCACGCGCTCCAGGCGTCGAACCGCATCGCGATCGAGCGCAAGCAGGTGTTCGGCGGCTTCGAGGACTCGCAGTACGCATCGGGCGAGTTCTTCGACAAGTACACGGACGAGGCCTGGGTGCCCGCTACCGAGCGGGTCGCCGAGCTCTTCGCGAAGGCCGGCATCGACATCCCGACGCAAGACGACTGGCGCGAGCTGAAGTCCAGCGTGATGGAGCACGGCATCTACAACCAGAACCTCCAGGCGGTGCCGCCGACCGGCTCGATCTCGTACATCAACAACTCGACGAGCTCGATTCACCCGATCGCGTCGAAGATCGAGATCCGCAAGGAAGGCAAGCTCGGTCGCGTCTACTACCCGGCGCCGTTCATGTCGAACGACAACCTCGAGTTCTACCAGGATGCCTACGAAATCGGCCCCGAAAAGATCATCGACACCTACGCCGCGGCGACGCAGCACGTCGATCAAGGTCTGTCGCTGACGCTGTTCTTCAAAGACACCGCGACGACCCGCGATATCAACAAGGCGCAGATCTACGCATGGCGCAAGGGCATCAAGACGATCTACTACATCCGTCTGCGCCAGCTCGCGCTCGAAGGCACCGACATGTCGGAGTGCGTCAGCTGCATGCTGTGATTCACTTGACGCAGTCACGTGAGTAACGATTCCACCGGAGTAGAAAGAACCCGATGAACTACAAGCTGGGACACGCTGTTCAGGCGATCAACTGGAACCGCATCCAGGACGACAAAGACCTCGAGGTCTGGAACCGTCTCGTCAACAACTTCTGGCTGCCTGAGAAGGTGCCGCTGTCGAACGACGTGCAGTCGTGGGCCACGCTGACGCCGCAGGAGCAGCTGCTCACCATGCGCGTGTTCACCGGTCTCACGCTGCTCGACACCATCCAGGGCACCGTCGGTGCCGTTTCGCTGATCCCCGATGCGATCACCCCTCACGAGGAGGCCGTCTACACGAACATCGCGTTCATGGAGTCGGTGCACGCCAAGAGCTACTCGTCGATCTTCTCGACGCTGTGCTCGACGCAGGAGATCGACGACGCCTTCCGCTGGTCGGTCGAGAACCCGAATCTGCAGAAGAAGGCGCAGATCATCACCGACTACTACGAGGGTGATGACCCGCTGAAGCGCAAGATCGCGTCGACGCTGCTCGAATCGTTCCTGTTCTACTCGGGGTTCTACCTGCCCATGTACTGGTCTTCGCACGCGAAGCTCACGAACACGGCAGACCTGATTCGCCTCATCATTCGCGACGAGGCTGTGCACGGGTACTACATCGGCTACAAGTTCCAGAAGGGGCTCGAGAACGAGACCGAAGAGCGTCGCCAGGAGCTCAAGGACTACACGTTCACCCTGATGTACGAGCTCTACGAGAACGAGGTCAAGTACACCGCCGACCTCTACGACCCGGTGGGTCTCACTGAGGACGTCAAGAAGTTCCTCCACTACAACGCCAACAAGGCGCTGATGAACCTCGGCTACGAGCCGATGTTCCCGAAGGAGATGACCGACGTCAACCCGGCCATCCTGTCATCGCTCTCGCCGAACGCTGACGAGAATCACGACTTCTTCTCGGGCTCGGGTTCGAGCTACGTCATCGGCAAGGCAGTCGCCACCGAAGACGAGGACTGGGACTTCTAACCCACACTGCCCTCGTCTGGCACACGCACGAACGCCCCGCGATCCACCATGGATCTCGGGGCGTTTTGCTGTATTCAGTGCCGCTGACCGGGCCGCACGATGGGATCTGCTTCGCGGCGTAGCCAACTGCAGGTGGTTCGGCGCGTCAAGCGACAGCGATCTTGCGCAACCACTGCCCCGTGCCCATTCTGGCACCCAAGAAAAGTTCGTCCCCAATCCTTGATAGCAGCCTTACGTATACGTCGACCGCTTCTTTCGGGACGTTGAGGTGGAACGCAATCGTAGGAATATGCCCGGAGAACTGGGACTCGAGTTCGCAGAAGTGGGCGAGATCAATGCAGTGCATCGCCGACCATTCGTCGGCTTGACGTTCCATGCGCTCGTCGAAATACCCGAACATCGTGGGTTCGTCTTCGTTGATGGCGTGCCACGTCTCGTGCCCGAGAACGTAGGGAAGCTCGCGATGGCTGAGGTCGTGGTGCAGTCGGATCAGTTTGTTCGCGGGAATGCACTCCCCGAGTCGACCGGTGCTGGAGAGGTCGTCGTACTCGACGGCGAAGCTGAGTTCTTCAAGGATCTCGAAGAAACGCTGTTCAATCATTCAAAGAACTCCGAACTGTCCTCGCGCTGCAACTTGTTCCCCTCAAACGCCGCAACTCGCTCTTCCTGATGGTGTTCGTGAGTCTGCCCGAAGCCACCGACAATGACATTGCTGCGCACTGCCGCTTGCAGGTGTTCGGTGACGACCGAAACGGCGGCGCGACCGGCGTCGGCGAGTCTTTCCTCGGGCAGGCTGTCGAGAATTCCGCCCACGATCGTGAGCCACTGCTGCGTTTCTTCCGAGAACTCGAACGGTGTGAGTTCGATCCCGAGCACCTCGTAGATGCGTCGCAGATTTTCGATCTGTGGGACGGCTCCGCGTTCGATGTTGGAAAGCGTCTGGCGTGTGATGCCCGCGTGCTCCGCCAATTCAGCCTGTGTCAAGTTCGCGCTGCTCCTGAGCTCCCGCACCCGGGAGGCGAGTTTTCTGCGCTCTTCGAATGAAAAATTCGGAAGTTCATTTTTTGACATAGAGACACGTTAACACGCCCCAAGTGTGCAATCAATCGTGGAAAAGAATTTGACTTGAGTCAAATTCACGCGCAAAAAACTTTGCGCCGAGAGTTGCGTGATGCAAAGAAGCGTGTGAAACTAATTGACATGCGGAAAGAATCCCACTCTCCAGGAACGGCGCTCAAGTCGCTCCGGGAGATGGCGTCGCTGACCTTGAAAGAGGTGGCTGCGGGTGCGGATACCTCGATCTCTTACCTGTCGAAGGTGGAGAACGGCGTACTGCAGCCGACGCCGACGTATGTCGCCCGTGTCGTCACTCATATCGCTGCATCGATATTGAGTGCGAACGCGACCTGAATAGCGGCAAATCGGTGTGCAACCGAGACGCCTTCGAACATAGTCCCGCCGAAATCCGATGGCCACCCGGCCCCGGTTCCACAGGTTCGGATGTTGAATAACCAGCCTGATCTCTTCGATCGCCTCGTGGTGGGGGCGTAGAGGTATGGCGGTGAAAAGTCGGCGGGATCCCCGTCGCATTCGCTACTTGGGCGGTCCCATCGGACCGCGAACCTGGCACAGGGTGATGTGTCGATGTGGCCCGTCGTTGCGGCGGGAACCGGTGCGGGGTAAAGCACGGCTTCGCACAATGCGAGCCTCAGTGACCTCCGGAAGCGGAGAGTCTGCGGCAGATTCCTGCGCGGCAGCCACAGATGTCAGACGAGCGTGCAAGACGCCCTTCCTCACGGAACCCACGTCGCACCTCGCCACCCCCGTCCCGCGCCACCGAAAACGCACTTCAGGAGCACAGCGGTCGAGCGCGGGGCTTTCACAATAACCGTCCTCAACATGAAAGGAGCAGCATGACGATCTCAATCGACGAATGGGCAGACAGCGTCGAGGGCGTCTACCTCGACAAAGACGGCTACGGCGCGCCCGTGTGGCAGTGCCACGATGTGTGGCTCGATTACCTCGTTCGCGTCGGCGGCGGCCAGCAGTACATGGGCTATGCGCCGTCGGATTTCACGGACAGCGTCTTCACTCATTTTCCGGTGAACGGCGTCAATGGGTACTTCACGAAGCATTACGGTACCGCCGGAATGCGCAAGGGCGATGTCGTTTTCTTCGGATTCGGTACCGCTGCATACCCAACGTCCCACGTCGCCGTCGCGATGGCGTCACCGGTGGGAAACAGCGTGTTCTGCTTGACGCAGAACCCGGGGCCGACGCACTACGAGAACCTCACGCTCTCAGGCGCGCTCGGCTACCTCCGCCCGATCAATGTGGTCGACCCGATCACGCAACCCGTCATCCCCGAACCCTCAATCAGGAAGAACAAAAATATGTTTATCGTTTTCTACGCAGACGCTTTCGGTGCCGGCCAGCCCGGCTGGAACGTCGTTGGTACCCCGAAGCGCCTCGTGCTGACCTCGCAGGACGCAGCGAACAACATCGCGAAGCAGCTGGGAATCTCGCAGGCCTACGTGTGCACGACTTCGGCGCCGTGGAACAAGTTCCTCGCCGCCTCCTCTCCGGCATAAACGCCCGGTAGCCGGCAATAGGGTGCGTGGTGCTTCCCCCCAGGAACTGCCACGCACCCTTCGGGACGCGCTGCGGACGCAGCGCGTCCCGCTGCCGGTCAACACCGTGCGGCGGCGCTGGGTCGCGTCGAGTTCGCTGGCACCCTGCGCGGGAGCCGGGGTGAACGGCCGTTCAGACCGCAGTCAGTGCCCCATACGGCAGAGAGGTGGAGCTCATCATGTGGCTTACAGATGTGATCGTGTTCATGCTTGCCAGCGCAGGGGCCGCAGGGGTGATTGCCGGAGTGCTCGCACTGAGCGCATGGCTTGAACGGAAGGAGCGGGAACCATGACATTCGTGGTCCAATGCGCCTCGGAATGCGAGGCCGCGCTTCCGGATATGTGGTCGTTGTCTCCGATCGGAGCGGTCATCGGGCTCCTCGTGTTCCAGTTTCTCGCTTTGGCGAGGGGGTGGCTGATCCCACGCCTGTCGCACGAGCGGGAGCTCCAAGCGATGAAGGATCGTTCGGACGAGTGGAGGGCTGCCTCCGAAGCCGGAGAGAAAGTCTGCATCGAACTGCTCGAGCAGAATCGAATGCTGCTCGAGGCACAGCGCATTACCGACCACTTCTACCAAGCGGTCACCCCGATCGTTGCAGCGAAAGGCGACGGAAATGCTGCGGCGTAAGAAACTCGTCGACGTGCCTGATGACACCGGGCAAGCGCGCGCTGCCCGGTCGGCGGCGCTCGCGCAACTTCGACGACTGCATGAGCAAAAGGCAGAAGTGTGCTCACTGAAGGAGAGGCTCGAACGGAGACGAGAATGGAACCACTTTGGCGAAGAGATATCGGTGTCGTTCCGGCCGAGGCAGAACTCATGACCCGGCTGCTGGGGTACCTCGGAGATGCCCTCATATGGGTTTCGTTGCTCGGCGCCCTCGCCTTCTGCCTCTCATACGCGATGTTGTTTGATTGGAGGCGTACCGCGCCCGGCCGAGCCGTCATGCATCTCGCCGGGGCGATCTCTTTGTGGGGCGCGTACTCCGTAATCGCACGGGCGCACCTCGATTTCTACCTGAACGAGTGGGGGCGCATCATCGCGTATCTCGCACTCGCCGCCACCATCTGGCGTCTTGTCGTGACCCTCTGGCGGTCATGGACAGGGGCGCCTGCGATCCGAGCCGAACCCGAAACAGAGGAGCAGCATGCTGTCGATCATCCCTGAAGCCACCCGCCATGCTGCGAAGCGTGCATTCATCCGTACTGCCGCGCAGTCTCTCGCAACGTCGTTTGCGCTCCCGGCCGGAATCACCCTGGCACTGACGCGGGAGGCCTGGCTTGCGGCTGTGTTCGGCATCGGAGGGGTCGTGATCGGCGCAGGCGTCAACGGAGTGCAGGCGTACTGCGACATCATCGCCCGAGGCATTCCTGGGGACTATCAGGCGTCCGCAGACTCCAGCCGGGGCGAGTTCGTGGTGTGAGTGCCGTGCGATCAGCCCGCAGTGCGTGGAGCGCGGGCCGTCAGTTCCCGACTGACGTGCGGGGAGTGTCGGCGGACGTCACGTTCAGCCGGAAGACCCGCGCGAGCAGACGATCGAGAGCGAAGTACACGTAGCCGAGTGCAATGAGCACCACCGACAGCGCGAGCACCCACAGCGCGACACCGCCGACACCCTGCGTTGCGACATCGAGGAACGGGTACGGGTAGGTCTGGCCGGGAACAAACTCGCCGCCGAATCCGCCGTACACGAGTGAGAACGCGAGGTACGCGTAGGGAATCAGCGTCCAGAGCAGCGGGTCGAACGCGCGCAGGCGCCCCTTCGGCACGAACAGCAACCAGTCGACGATCAGGAAGATCGGCGTGAAGACGTGGATCAAGTTGTCGGTGAACGAGAACGGCTCGTAGTCACCGCCCTGCTTGAACGTCATCGGCACGAGCACGAACACATAGACGAACATCGTGACCGTGATCGCCATCATGACCGCGGCGCTCCAGCGTGCCGACGGCGTCGACGTGCCGCGGGTGCCATGCGCACGCAGGTCGCGCACCGTGCGCACGATGAGGATCGCCACCCACACCAAGCACAGCAGGTTGCTGAGCACCGTGTAGAAAAGCAGAGCGTTCCAGGCGGGAGTCGGCGTGAGCAGGCCGGTGATGCGGACGATGCCGGTCGCGATCAACGCGAACGCCGCGACCCGATACACGAGGGCGACGGGTCGCCACGGGAGCGCGGCCGAGTTCGTCGCCGGGGCAGCGGATGCGGGGCTGCCCGCGGGCGCGATGGTCTGAGATTCCATGGTGGCTCTATTCAACCGCACGGCGAGCGCGCTGTGCGAGTGTGCCGCGCGCGAAATTCCCGGGGATCTGAGGGCGGGCTCGTGCCTCGCTTGCTTGCCCTGTGACCCTCACCTCCACCAATTCCCCCACCTATGCCCGCGAGTGCACCGGTTTGCGGCGAGTGCACCAGTTTGAGAATGGTGCACTCGCGCAAAAGGGGTGCATTCGGGGATAGAGGGCGGGCGGGGAGACGGGGCGAGGGGGCGGGGAGGTGGGAGGTGGAGTGGGGCGGCGCAGCGCGGGCGCCGGATCACCCGCCCGCGCGCACCCTCACGCCGCCCGCAGCCAGAGGGGTTCGGGGCGCGACGCGATGAGGCGCTGCGTGTACTCCTCGGCGGGGGCCGCGAGAATCTGCGCGGTCGGCCCGGCCTCGACCACCTCGCCGCGCTGCATCACGAGTGTCGTCGTGCAGATACGCGACACCACCGCGAGGTCGTGGGTCACGAACACGATGGTGAGGCCGAACTGGTCGCGCACCTCCTCGATGAGTTCGAGCACCTGCGCCTGCACCGAGACGTCGAGTGCACTGGTCGCCTCGTCGAGCACGAGCACCTGCGGTCGCGCGGCGAGCGCCTTCGCGAGGGCGACGCGCTGCCGCTGCCCACCCGAGAGCGCCTTCGGCCGTGCGGCGAGCTGGTCGGGGCGCAGCCCGACCCGACCGAGCAGTGTTGCCGCCTCGGTCTCGGCGTCATGCCGCGATCCGCCGCGGTGCAGGCGCACGACGTCGGCGACTGCGCGCCCGATCGGAATGCGCGGGTCGAGCGAGAGATACGGATCTTGGAACACCATCTGCGTGGTGCTCGCCAGCGTGCGGCGCTCGGCCGCGGTCAGCGCCCGATCGGGGCGCTCGACCCCGTCGAACGACAGCGATCCGGAGCTCGCCTGCTCGAGACCGACGATGATGCGCGCCAGCGTCGACTTGCCCGAACCCGATTCGCCGACGATGCCGAGCGATCCGCCGCGCGCGAGATCGAAGTCGACGCCCGAGAGTGCCACGACATCGTCGCGTCCGGTAACCCGGTAGCGCTTCGTGATGCCGGTCGCGGCGATGAGCGGGTGAGCGGCACCCCCGGCGGGCTCGGGCGAATCTGCGCACGAATCTGCGCCCGAAGTCGCAACCGATTCCTCCCGAATCTCGATCCGCGGAGTCGCCGCGAGCAGGTCGCGCGTGTACGGCTGCTCGGGCGACCGGAATACGGCCTCGGTCGCGCCTTCTTCGATCACGCGCCCGCCGCGCAGCACGACGACGCGCTCGCACAGCGAAGCGGCAAGCCCGAGGTCGTGCGTGATGAACAGCATGCCCATGCCGCGCTGCGCCTGCTGCTCGCGCAGCAGCTCGACGATGCCGGCCTGCGTGGTGACGTCGAGCGCGGTGGTGGGCTCGTCGCAGAGCAGCAGCTCGGGGGAGTCGAGCAGTGCGGCGGCGATCATGACGCGCTGCAGCATGCCTCCTGAGAGCTGATGCGGGTACTGCTCGAGCAGCGCCGAGGCGCGCGGCAGCCCGACCTGCTCGAGTTGCGCGACCGCTCGGGCAGCGGCGTCGGCTCGGTTGAGCCCGTGCCACCGCACCAGGGTCTCGGTGAGGAAGTCGCCGAGGGTGCGCACCGGGTTGATGCCGGCGCGCGGATCCTGGAAGATCATCGACGCGCGCGTGCGGCGAATGGTGCGCAGCTCGGCCTCGGTCGCGGTGACGGTGTCGAGGTCGCCGACGCGCACGGATCCGGTGAGCGACGCACGCTCGGGGAACAGGCCCAGGGCGGCGCGGGTGGTGAGCGATTTGCCCGATCCCGACTCGCCCACAAGCGCGACGGACTCGCCCGCCGCGACCGAGAGCGACACCTCGTTGAGCAGGGCGCCGCGACCGGGAACCCGCAGCGACAGCGCATCGACGGTGAGCAGAGCGGACTGGGCAGCAGATCCAGCAGATCCAGCAGCAGACTGTGCGGTCATGAGAAGTTGCCTCCGATGCGGTCCGAGAGTTCTTCGCCGATGATGTTGATCGCGACCACGACGAGCACGACGACGGCGGCCGGCACGAATGTGGGCAGCAGCGCCCCGCTCATGAGCGCCCCGCGGCTCTCGTTGATCATGGAGCCCCAGTCGGCGGTGGGCGCCTGCACGCCGAGACCGATGAACGACAGCGCCGCGAGGTCGGCGAGCACGTAGCCGAAGTTCAGCGTCGATTGTGCGCCGACCGTCGGCACCACGTTGGGCAGCACGCGTCGCAGGGCGATCCACGAGCCCGTGAATCCGAGCACGCGGTACGCCTGCACGTACGGGCGGGTGCGCTCGGCGATGATCAGCCCGCGGGTGAGCCGCGCGACGTAGGGCACGTACGCGATCGTCATGGCGAGCACGGGGGCGAAGAGCCCCTTGCCAAAGAGGGCGACGGCGAGAATCGCGAGCAGCATGGCGGGGAACGAGAACAGGAAGTCGAAGACGCGCGAGAGCACGGCGTCGATCCAGCCGCCGCGCCAGGCTGCGACGAGTCCGAGCAGCAGGCCGAGCACGGTTGAACCGACCACCACGATGAGTGGGCCGACGAGCGAGGTGCGTGCGCCGTACATGAGGCGCGTGAGCAGGTCGCGGCCGAGCGCGTCGGTGCCGAGCCAGTGCGCCCAGCTCGGCCCGACGAGCACGTTCTGCAGGTCGACGTGGTCTGGGTCGTAGGGTGCGATCAGGGTGGCGAACGCGGCCGCCAGCACCACGATCGTAATGAACACGAGCGACACCGTCGTCGTGACGGTGAAGCGGCGACGGGTGAGCGAGCGCGGCACGGCGAGCGCGCGCGTCGCCTCGGGCGGCAGCGCTGCCGACGGCTCGGGGGCGCCGGGCGCGGGGCGCGCGGCCTGGGATGCGGTGCTCATCGGGTCTCCGTTCCTGCGGCGATGCGCGGATCGATCAGCGGTTGGATGAGGTCGACGATGGTGTTGATGGTGACGAACGCGATCACCACGACGAGCACGATCGCCTGCACGACCGGGAAGTCGAGGCGGTCGACCGACTGCACGAGCAGCGACCCCATGCCGGCAAGGCCGAAGGTCTGCTCGACGATTGCGCTCGAGACGAGCAGGCCGGCGACGAGCACGCCGCTCACCAGCAGGATCGGCCCGACCGCATTGCGCAGCACGTGCCGCAGCACGACCGACGAGCGGGTGAGGCCGCGGCTCGTCGCGACCTCGACGTGCTCGCGCACGAACTGCTCGTTCATCGACGAGCGGGTGACGCGGGCGATGAGCGCGACGAAGGCGAGACCGAGCGCGAGGGCGGGCAGAATCAGGTGCACGAAGCGATCCCACCCCTCGTCTCCGCTGCCGAACGAGGGGAACCAGCCCAACTGCACGGCGAAGATGGCGATGAGCAGGATCGCGATGACGAACGACGGCACCGCGCCCAGGGCGGTGGAGGTCATCAGGATCACGCGATCCGTCAGCCGCCCGCGCCGCAGGCTGGCGATGATGCCGGCCGCGAGCCCGATGATCACAATGAACACGGCGGCGAGTGCGACGAGTTCGAGCGTGACGGGGAGGCGTGCGAGCAGCACGTTCGAGACGTCGTCGCGGTACTGCAGCGAGCGGCCGAAGTCGCCGCGCAGCACGCCGCCGATCCACGACAGGTACTGCTCGATGGGCGACTTGTCGAGGCCGTACTGCTTCGTGACCTCAGCGATCGCCTCGGGGCTCGGGCTGCGCCCGCGCAGCAGGAACCGTGCGGGGTCGCCCGGCACGACGAAGCGCGAGAAGAACACGACGAGCGACGCGGCGAAGAGTGTCGCGACGAGGCCGACGACGCGGCCCGCGATGAACTTCGCCGTGCGGGCGCCGCGACCGCTGCCCGTGCGGGGCGTCTCGGCCCCGTCTTCTCTCAGGCGGACGGCGCGCGTCTCGCTGGCTGCTGCAGTGTCACCGGCCATCACTCGGCCCTCCCGATCGTCGCGGCCCAGGGGTAGTACATGTAATAGATGGACGGATCGACGCCCGTGATGCGGTCGCCGAGCCACAGGGTCGTCGGCACGTCGAACAGCGGAATCCAGGGCAGCTCCTCGCTGGTGAGGCGCTGCGCTTCGGCGGCCAGGTGCGACCGCTCGAACGCGTCGTCGGTCTGCAGGGCGCGGTTGACCACGTCGTCGAACTCGGGGTCAGACCACTGCCCGTAGTTCGAGAACTCCCCAGTGCGAATCACGGCGTACATCTCGAGCGGGTCGGTGCTCGACAGGTACCAGCGAGTCGTGAAGAGGTCGACGCCCTCGAGTGCCGATGGGTCGGAGAAGAGCAGGGTGTACGCGTTCGGCGTGCGCGTCTCGATCTCGATGTCGAGGCCGATCTCGGCGCCGGCCGACGCGACCGCCTGCGAGATCACGTCGAACGACGAGTCGATCGATGCGGTGACGTAGGTGATCTTCGCGCCCTCGGCGCCGGCTTCCTTGACGAGGGCGCGGGCGGCGTCGAGGTCGTAATCGTGATTCGGCAGGTCGTCGAAGGCCTCCTTCGTGGCCTCCGGGTCGCCGTTCACCCACACCGACTCCGAGGTCAGTGCGTCGGTCGGCGTCGCGTAGCCCTGCACGGCGGCCTTCACGAGCGCTTGGCGATCCAGCGCCATCGTCAACGCTTGTCGCACGCGGACGTCGCCGAGCGGTCCATCCATGTCAGACACCACGAGACTCTGCACCGTCGCGTTCGTGCCGAAATACACGGTGCCGGTGTCGCTCGCGCGCAGCACATCGATGGCATTGCTCGGGATCGTCCAAGCACCGTCGATCTCACCCGTCTGCAGCGCGTTCACGCGTGCGTTCGCATCGTTCAAGATCACGAACGTCATCTGCTTCGCCTTGGCGCGCAGCTCCGGATCCCAGTAGTCGTCGAAGCGGTCGAGCGTGATCGATTCGCCCGAGCGCCACTCGTCGAACTTGAACGGGCCGGTGCAGTTGACGCCCGTCGACTGGTTGCCGTAGTCGGCTCCCGCTGCCTCCGTGCTCGCCGCCGACTGGATCACGCCAGGCGCCGCCGACATGAGCTGGTTGAACTGCGAGTCCGTGACCTTCGTGCGCACGGTGACCTCGTGGTCGCCGGTCTGCTCGATCGTGTCGACGTTCTTGAACGTGTCGTACCAGAACGAGGCCACCTCGGGGTCGAGATGACGCTGCAGCGACACCACCACGTCGTTCGGCGTCATCGTCGTGCCGTCGTGGAACTTCACGCCCTCGCGAATCGTGTACACCCAGGTCAACGGGTCCGGGTGCTCGAAGCCGGTCGCGAGGCCGGGGGAGACCGACAGGTCGGAGTTCCAGCGCAGCAGCGACTCGCACACGTTCGCGAGCACGGTGTTGTCGGCGTAGTCGAAGGCGTACGCCGGGTCGAGCGAGTACGGCTCCGTCATCAGCGCCCAGCTGAACGAATCGATGTCGCCCGCCGGCGCCGGCGTGTGCGCCACGAGTTCGAAGGTGCCCGCGTCGGCGCCGATCGCGCTCTGACCGCACCCGGCGAGGCCGGCAGCGAGCAGGATCGCCGTGCCCGCAGTCGCCCAGCGCCGCACGCGGGGGCGCGCCGCGCGGGTCATGCGGCCGGCTCCGCGGTGCTGGCGCTGGTGCCGCTGCTGGTGCTTTCTGCGGTGCTGTCGCGGTCTGCTGTGCTGGTGCTGTCGGCGCGAGCGAACACGCGCTCGCCGCCGATCCACGTTTCGTCGACGCGGGCCGTGTGCAGATCCTCCGGTGCGAGATCGAAGAGATTGCGGTCGAGGATCGCGAGATCTGCGTAGTAACCCGGCAGCAGGCGCCCGGTCGCGTGATCGAGGTGGTTGATGCGGGCCGTGCCCTGTGTGTACGCGTCGAGGGCCTGCGCGAGGGTGAGGCGCTGCTCGGGCGGGCCGAGCGGTGGGCGCTCGCCGCCGGGGGAGATGCGGTTCACGGCGATGTGGATCGCCTGAATCGGGTCGGGGCTCGACACCGACCAGTCGCTGCCCGCCGCGAGCTCGGCCCCCGAATCGATCAGCTCCCCGAACGGGTAGTGGTGCGCTTCGGCGTCGTCGGCCAAGAACGGCAGCGTGAGAGTGTCGAGCTGCTCCTCGTGGCAGGCCCAGAGCGCCTGGATGTTCGCGGTCGCGCCGAGCGGGGCGAAGCGGGCAACGTCTTCCGTGCGCACCACCTGCAGGTGGGCGAGGTGGTGGCGGTTGTCGCTCGGCCCGTTCTCCGTGCGCGCGTGCTCGACGGCGTCGAGGGCGTCGGTGACGGCGCGGTCGCCGAGCGCGTGGAAGTGCACCTGCATGTCGGCGGCGTCGAGCGCGGCGACGAAGTGCGCCATGTCGCGCGGGTCGAAGAAGGAGATGCCACGGTTCTCAGTCGCGTCGCCGTGGTGGTCGCGGTAGCACTCGTGCATCGCCGCGGTGAAGTTCTCGGCGACGCCGTCGACCATCACTTTCACGGAGGCGAGTGAGAGCCGATCGGGATCGCACTCGGCCGCCACCTGGTCTCGGCGGGCCAGGATGGGGTCGAGCTGTGCGTCGCCGTCCTCGCGGTTCCACCACTGCGCGCCCCGTACGCGCACGCGCAGCGCATCCTCACGTATCGCCCGCAGGTACACGGGCACGGTGTCGGGGCTCCCCATGAACTCGCCGACCGCTGCATCTTGCCAAGCGGTAATGCCGAAGCCGATGAGGTGCTGCTGCGCGGCGAGCAAACCCTCATATGCCTGATCGAGGGTGGGGCGCGGGCGCACCGCTCCAAAGAGGCTCATCGCGCCCTCGTGCGCGGTGCCCGCCGGGAAGCCGTCGGGTTCGCGCTCGAAGCGGCCGTCGGTGGGATCGGGGGTGTCGGCGTCGATGCCCGCGAGCTCGAGTGCGCGGGTGTTCACCCAGGCGCCGTGATGGTCACGGTTCTCGAGCAGCACGGGGCGGTCGGGCACGATCGCGTCGAGCATCTGCCGCGTCGGGGTGCCGCCCGGAAACGCGTCCATCGACCAGCCCGCGCCCAAGATCCACTCCAGCTCTGGGTGGGCCGCCGCGTAGGCGGCGATCGCGTTGAGCGATTGCTCGGCGGTATCCGTGCCCGAGAGGTCGCAGCTCAAGAGCTCGACGCCGGCCATGACCGGGTGAATGTGCGCGTCCTGGAACCCCGGGATGAGCAGGCGGCCGGCGAGGTCGACGCGGGCGTCGGCCGTCTCGGCGAGGCGGGCGACCTCGGCCGGATCCGTCGTGATGATGCGGCCGTTCGCCACGGCGATGCCGCCGGCGATCGGCGCTGACTCGGTGCCCGTGTAGATCCAGCCGTTTTCGAACACGACCTCTGCGCGTGCGGTGTCTGCGTGCGTCGGGTGATCCTGAGCCGTGCCATGTGCAGCACGGTCAAGGTTCGGGGAATGGGTCACCAGTGGCCTCCTCTCGGCGTATCTTCATCGATGCGTGGGGCACACGCTATGCGAGTTCTGCCTCGAAGTCAACGCCGTTGACATGAACGTTGACTCGACGCGCCGCACCGTGGTTGAATCGATGCACGGACGACACGAGAACGTAACCCAACGGAGTGGAGGTGGCCGATGCCCGACGGGTCGAAGCGCGTACGCCTGGACCAGCGCAGCATCGTCGACGGGGTGCTCGATCTGGCGCGCACCGAACCCGGCTCGCGCGTCACGTTCAAGCGGCTCGGCGAGCACCTCGGTGTCGACGCCTCCGCGATGTACCGGCACTTCCGCAACAAGGACGAGCTCGTGCGGGCATCGCTCGATCGGCTGAGCGGCTGGGCGGCCGAAGCGGGCCGCGCGGCGACGGGCACGTGGCGCGAGCGGGTGGAAGTCATGGTCACACGCACCGCCGAGCTGAGCCTCGAGCACCCCGCCATCGGCATGGAGGGCGCCGTCACCGACCCGGCCGGGCCCGGCGACGCGAGCGCGGTGGAATTTCTGCTCGAGATGCTCACCGAGGCCGGGCTCTCGGGCGACGAGCTGATCCGGTGCTACGCGGCGGTCTCGGGGTTCATGCTGGCGCACTCCTCGGCGATGGCCCATGAAGCCTTCAACCGGCACCCGGGCGCCCGCGACGGATCGATCCCCTGGATCAGCACCTTCGGCCCGATCACGTTGAGCGACTACCCGCTCGTCAACGCGCACCGCGACGCGCTGCTCGCCGTCGACGGCATGGCGGTGTACCGCGCCGGGGTCGCGGCGATTCTCGACTCGATCGAGCGGGGCGGCCCGGCGCGCTGAGGCGGGGTGCTGGGGTGCCGGCCCCCCTGAGTTGACCCTCCGCGCCCGCGCGGCGCCCGACTCTTTCCTCGAGTGCACCCCTTTCTCTCGAGCGCACCCCCGTGAAAACAGTGCACTCGCGACAAAGGGGTGCACTCGGCGAAATGGGCTTGTGGGCGAAGGGGCGCGGGGGCGCGGCGGGGCGAGGGGGCGAGGGCGGGGCGGCGGGTATCGGATCACCCGGCCCGGTTCACCCCCGCGGCCCCCGAGTAGGCTGGAACTCTGAACGGGCGCAGCCCGGAGCGAGGAGGTGGCGGCCGGTGGCTGAGGTATCGCAGCGCGAGGAGCGCACGATCAAGACCGCGAGCGAGCCCGCCGCCGATCCCGCGATCGAGACCGCTATCACCCGCACTAGCGACGCGGCTGCCGACACGATCGCGTTGCTGCGCGCGCTCATTCGCGAGGCGTGTGTCAACGATGGCAGCGTCGAATCGGGCCAGGAGATCCGCAGCGTCCGCGTGCTGCAGCGCTTCCTCGCGGAGGCGGTTGCGACCGGCCGGGTCGAGATGCAGGTGCTCGAATCGGCTCCGGGGCGGGCCTCGCTCGTGGCCCGTGTGCGCGGCACCGACCCTGATGCGCCGTCGCTCGGGCTACTGGGGCACCTCGACGTCGTGCCGGTTGACGAGGCCGGGTGGACGCGTAATCCGTTCGGCGGCGACCTCGTCGACGGCGAGATCTGGGGCCGTGGCGCTGTCGACATGCTCTACCTCACCGCTGCGTTCGCGTGCGTGCTGCGCGACGTTGCGCTTGCGCCCGAACCGCCGCGCGGCGATCTCGTGCTGATCGCGGTCGCCGATGAAGAGGGCGGCGGTGAGTACGGCATTCACTGGCTCGTGCGGCAGCACCCTGAGGCGGTGCGCGTCACCGAGGCGCTCTCGGAGTCGGGCGGCATGCGCATGGGGCGGCACGTTGCGATCGAGATCGCGGAGAAGGGCTCGGCCGGTCGTCGCCTGACGGTGCACGGCAAACCGGGCCACGCGTCGACACCGTACGGGGCGAAGAGCGCGTCGTATCGTGTGGGAGAGGTGCTGCAGCGGCTCGGCGAAGTCATGCCCGCCGCGCAGCTGGGCCCGCTGTGGGAGAAGTTCGTGGCGGCGCGCATCGACGACCCCGCGCTGGCCGAACGGTTGCGCGATCCGGTGAGACTCGATGCCGCGCTGCCGCATCTCGGCGGCATCGCGGGCTACGCGCACGCGGTTTCGCGCATCACCATTTCGCCGACGGTGCTGCGCGCCGGAGCGACCCACAATGTGATCCCGGCATCCGGCACGATCGACCTCGACATCCGCACGCTCCCCGGCACGACGGACGCCGAGGTCGACGAACTGTTGCGCGTAGTGCTCGGCCCGCTCGCCGACGAGATCGAGATTCAGCACCTGCGCGGCTGGGCGGCGACGACATCGCCCGCCGATACGCCGCTCTTCGCCGCGATCGAGCGCGCGGTCGCGGCGGTCGCAGACGCGCCGACGGTGCCGATCATGGCGGCCGGCGGATCCGACGCCCGAGTGCTGCGCGAACTCGGCATCCCCGCCTACGGTTTCGGCCTGCTCGGCCCCGGCTGGACGTACGAGCGCTACCGCGAGGGTGTGCACGGCCACAACGAGCGCATCGATGTCGAGTCGGTCACGCTCTCGCTCGAGGCGCTGCGGCGCATCGTGCAGGATCGCGTGGGCTGAAGCGGCTCGGCGCGGCGGGCGGGCGCAGGTGAGCAGGCTGCCGTTACGCCCAGCCGACGACGAGGCGCGCCGCATCAGCGGGCACGAGCGGGTCGACGCCGGTGAGGTCGGCGAAGCGGCGCAACCGGTTCGTGAGCGTATTGCGGTGGCAGAACAGCGCGTCGGCTGACGCCCCGATGCTGCCGGTGCCGAGGTAGCTGCGAGCCGCTTCCTCGAGCCGACTCCGTTCTGCGGGGGTGCACTCGGCGAGCGCGGTGTGCACGTCGGCGAGTACCGGTGTGCCCGATTCGAGGAGCCGATCGGCGGCGAGCCGCGCCCACCCGCGGTTCCAGGTCATGGCGCCAATCTCGCCGACGCGAATCAGGTGGGCGAGCGATCGCGCGGCCGTCGCGGCTCGCCGCAGGCCGAGCACTCCGGTCGACGAGTGCGCGATGCCGACGCGAAGCTCGTCGAGTTGGTCGGCGATTTCCGCGAGTCGCGACCCGGGAAGATCGACGGTGCGGGCGAAGGCGATGAGGGTGTCGCCGAAGTGGTGGGTGAACGTGCGCCCGCCGGCTCGTTCGAACTCCGAGATGTGCACCCGCAGCGCGGCGATGTCGGTGCCGACTGCGGCGGCGACTCGCAGGTCGGCGTGGTCGCCGAGCCCGAGCTCTTCCGCGATGACGGCCAGTCGCTCGGGGTCGGCGGGCGGTTCATGGAAGATCGACGCGATCAGCCCCTGCCGCACGGAGGCCTGCTCCTCGTTCATGCGCTGAAGCTCGGCGATGTATGCGGCCTCGGTCTGGTGCACGTAGTCGTCGACGGTGCGCAGCACAATGTTGGTGTGCCGCACGATGAGCTCGGCATCCTCCGCGGTGGCGGCCCGAGTGAGCGCCTCCCAGAGCACGGTGAAGTCGTGGCGAATCGCGGTCATGAGCGAGGTCAGCGGCAGGCCGGCTCGGGCTCGCGAGACGCCGACGTCGGTGGCGACGGCGACGGGTGCGGTGAAGCCTCCCGCGCGCAGGCCCTCGATGAGGGATACGAACGAGAGCACTCCGGTGCGCCGCAGCTCCGAGACGGGAATGGGGGCGGGGTCGTAGCCGGGCACGCCGCCGACTCGCGCAAGAAAGCGATCGGTGAGCGCTTCGGGGTCGAGCGCCGACAGCAACTCGAGCCAGCGCGCGTGATCGGCATCGGTGGGGGTGTCGCTGAGCGCACCCGCGGGGCGCGGGTCGGGGGCGGATCGCGGAGCCATGCCCCCAGAATATGTGCATATGCACTGAATCGTGCGCGAAACCGGAGGCGATCCGGCACATCATGTGTGCGAACTCCCTGAGATGATCGTTATCCGACGCCCGCGCACTCCGCGCGGCGCACCGCACGGATCCCGCATCCTCGACGGAGAGAACGCATGAGCGAGACACCCCATACGGCGACCATCGAATACGGCGCCACGCAAGAGCTGAGCGTGAAAGACGCGAACAAGGTCGCCCTCGGTGCCCTGATCGGTACCGCCCTCGAGTGGTACGACTTCTTCCTCTTCAGTGCCGCCGCAGCCCTGGTCTTCAACGTCCAGTACTTCACGAGCGAGAACGCGACCGCTGCGGCGCTCGCCTCGTTCGCCACGTTCGGCGTCGGCCTCGCGGCCCGCCCGATCGGCGGCATCATCTTCGGTCGCATGGGCGACAGCATCGGCCGCCGCAAGGTGCTGATGATCACGATCGTCGGCATCGGCCTGGTCACGGGCCTGATCGGTCTGCTGCCCACTTACGCGGCCATCGGCATCGCCGCGCCGATCCTGCTCGTGCTGCTGCGCGTGCTGCAGGGTCTCTTCGTCGGCGGCGAGTGGTCGGGCGCGATGACGATCGTCGTCGAGAACGCGCCGCTGCACCTCCGTGCGCGCTACGCCGCGATTCCGCAGGTCGGCTCGCCGATCGGCACGATCCTGTCGTCGGGCGGCTTCTTCGTGATGACCCTCCTCTTCTCGCAGGAGAGCTTCAACTCGTGGGGCTGGCGCATCCCGTTCCTCATTGCGTTCCCCCTGCTGCTCATCGCGATCTACATCCGTTCGAAGCTCGAGGAGTCGCCGGTCTTCCGCCAGCTCGAGGAGTCGGGCGAGGTCGACAAGAGTCCGGTCGCGAGCACCTTCAAGCACAGCTGGAAGCAGGTCATCGTCGGTATGGCCGCGGCACTGCTCGGCGTCGGCGGCTTCTACCTCGTCACCGCGTTCTGCGTCTACTACGGCGTCAACGTGCTCGGCTATTCGTCGTCACTGATGCTGCTGGGCAGCATGGTCGCCGCGTTCGTCGAGATCTTCGTACTGCTGTGGGGCGGCGCGCTCGGCGCGAAGTACGGTTCGAGCAAGGTCATTCTGTGGGGCGGCGTCGTCTCGGCCATCGTCGCGATCCCCGCGTTCCTCATGCTTTCGTCGGGCAACCCCGTGCTGGTCGTGCTCGCGATGACGCTCGCCGTCGCCGCCTTGTCGCTGCCGTACGCGGCCTCGGGCACTGTGCTCACCGGCCTCTTCCCCGCGAAGACGCGCTACACCGGCGTCGGCCTCGCGCAGAACACCGCCGGCATGCTGTCGGGCTTCATTCCGCTGCTTGCCACCGGCTTCGTCGCTGCCGCCGGTGACCACTGGTGGCCCGCCGCTGCGATGCTCATCTTCCTGAGCCTGTTCTCGGCGTTCGCCGGAGCCGTCGCACCGCGACTCAGCGTGAACCTGCCCGGTTTCAAGCACTAACCCGTGCGACCGGTGCGGATCACCCAGCGTCGGTGATCCGCACCGGTCTCATCGTTTCCCCTTCACTCCAGCTTCTCCGGAAGGATCTCCTTATGTCGCAGTCGGCCGGTCACCTCATCGTTCGTACCCTCGAAGCTCACGGCGTGCCCCGCGTCTACGCGGTGCCCGGCGAGAGCTACCTCGATGTGCTCGACGGGCTGCACGATTCGTCGATCGAGACGGTCGTGTGCCGGCAGGAAGGCGGTGCGGGGTTCATGGCGCTCGCCGAGGCGCGGCTGACGGGGGTGCCTGGAATCGCGATGGTCACGCGCGGGCCGGGGGCGTCGAACGCGATGATCGCGATTCACACCGCGTGGCAAGATGCGACGCCGCTCGTGCTGTTCGTCGGCCTGATTCCGGTGGCTGATCGCGAGCGCGATTCGTTCCAGGAGTTCAGCCTGACCGGGTGGTTCGGGTCGACGGCGAAGAAGGTGCTCACGATCGATGATGCGGATCGTGCGGGGGAGCTGGTGGCTGAGGCGATGCGGATCGCGGCCGCCGGCCGCCCCGGCCCGGTCGTGATCGGGCTCCCCGAAGACGTGCTCGTGCATCTGACCGAGGCGGCGCCCAGCGCGCCGATCGCGGTGCCGAACCCGCAGCCCGCGGCGTCGGAGATCGCGGAGTTGACGGAGCGGCTTGCGCGGGCCGAGCGCCCGGCGTTTGTCGTCGGTGGCGACGGGTGGCAGTCGGGTGCGGGTCGCGAGGTGCTCGCGTTTGCCGCGGCCGCGGGCGTACCCGTCTTCGCCGACTGGCGCGCGTATGACGCGGTGCCGCACACGGGTGCGGCGTGGGCGGGCTGGCTGGGCTACGGCCGCGCCGACGCGGTCGCCGCGGGGTACGCGGCCGCCGACCTGCTGGTGCTCGTGGGCTGCGGCCGATCCGATGTGATGAGTGATGGGTATCGGCTCGGTTTCGATGCGGAGACGGTGCTGGTCACGGTCGATCCTGAGGCCACGATGCACGCGGGCCGGTTGGATCAGCATCTGCTCGCGACGCCGCAGGCGTTTGCCAGCGCGCTCGCCGGCGTTGATGTCGCTGCGGCGCGCGGCGCTCGTGACGACGTGTGGATGACGGGTCGATCGGAGGCGCAGGCGCGGTTCGCGGCGCATCGCGCCGACGCGTCGGTTCCGGGGGTGGCGGGTGCATCGGGGATCCCGGCGGGCATCGAGCATCCCGGCGTCGATCTCGGCATTGCGTTCGGTGAGCTCGATGAGCGCCTTGCGGGTGAGGCCGTGTTGACGTTCGGTGCGGGGAACGCGACGATCTGGGCGCATCGCTTCGTGCGGCACCTCACGCCGGCGAGCCTCGTGGGCGCGCGTAACGGGGCGATGGGGCTTGCGGTTCCGGCCGCGGTCGCGGCGTCGCTCGCGTTCCCGGATCGGCGCGCGGTTGCGGTGTGCGGTGACGGCGATTTCATGATGAATGGGCAGGAGCTCGCGACCGCGGTCGCGCACGGCGGCAAGCCGCTCGTGATCGTGGTCGATAACGGCATTTACGGCACGATCGTGCAGCATCAGGAGAAGCACTATCCCGGGCGCCCGTCGGGCACGCGCATGGCGAACCCCGATTTCGCGGCCTGGATGCAGTCGTTCGGTGGTCACGGCGAGCGGGTCGAGTCGACCGATGATTTCTCGGCGGCGCTCGATCGGGCGTTGGCCGCCGACGCCCCCGCACTCATCCACGTGCTCATCGCTGACAGCGTGATGCCGCCCGCCGCCGACGAAATCGC